>CAJQMS010000098.1 GCA_905479505.1 uncultured Burkholderiales Genera incertae sedis bacterium
AGCATCCTCAATGGAAAGGCCCGTTCGCTCTGGACCAAAAACGATCGCTACGTCCCCCTCGATTGTTTTTTTAGTAAAGGATGCAGCAACCTCTCTGGGGGACCAGATTTGATGACTTAAATCGCGGTGTCGAGCCGTCGCTGCTACTGAAAATACAGTTCCATTTAGGGCTTCCTCCAAAGAGTGACAGACTCTGGCATTGTCCAGAACATCGCTCGCACCGACGGAAAGCGCCTTGGCATCATTGTGGGGAAAAGCTTTAGGTTCGACTAAATATAAACGTTGCAATCCCATCGTTTTCATTGCTCTAGCAGCCGAGCCGATATTTCCGGGATGGCTCGGGGCAACAAGAATTATTCTTACTCTGTTAAACATATCGCACAGTTTACTATTACTAGAAAATCAAATTAATCGCACCATTTTATATTTTTCCGTATGACGTACAACACGACTTTAATTTAGAATAACGACTTCGTTCTTTAAACATACTTGAGAGATCACTATGAATCCAATGTTAGGCTTCGCGGTTAAAGCTGCACGGCGCGCTGGAGATATTATCAACCGTGCTGCCGAGAACATCGAGCAGTTAACAGTCCAGCACAAAACCAAAAATGACCTAGTTAGCGAAGTAGATCGAGCTGCAGAGGCCGAAATCATAAATTCCCTCAAAAATGTTTATCCAGAACACGCATTTTTAGCGGAAGAGTCGGGTCGCACTGGGAGCTCCGACTTTGAATGGATAATCGACCCACTCGATGGTACAACCAATTTTTTGCATGGATTTCCCGTATACGGAGTCTCTATTGCTTTGGCGTACAAAAAACAGTTGCAGGTAGCTGTTGTATTCGATCCTTGTAGAAACGATCTTTATACAGCATCAAGAGGAGCTGGCGCGTACCTAAACGAAAAACGAATACGTGTTTCCAAGAGAGACAAATTGATTGATTGCTTAATAGGAACGGGGTTTCCCTTTAAGGCGAATTCGGACATTGAAACATATGCAGAAATGTTCAAAACGGTCGCATTAAATACTGCAGGTATTCGACGGCCAGGGGCAGCAGCATTAGATTTGGCAAACGTTGCCGCGGGAAGATTAGATGGTTTCTGGGAAATAGGTTTATCGCCTTGGGACATGGCAGCAGGCGCCTTACTAATTAAAGAGGCTGGGGGCTTGGTGGGTGACCTTGAAGGTGAAGACCAATACCTAGAAACCGGAAAAATTATCGCAGGAAACCCAAAAATTTTTGCGCAAATGTTATCTGCACTGAGGCCTCATTCGAAAAAATTAACATAACCCAGAGGTACAAAAAATTCACGTTTATGGCAGGATAGGCGTCATAGTCCGTTAATTGATTTAAGATTTTTGAACAAAGCGAGACAGAGACCCCCTGACCAATGACGAATATCCCCGCACAAGCTAAGTCTCAGAACAACTCCTCAAAAAACCTTAAAGTCTCACCACACACCCCAATGATGCGTCAATATCTCCGCATCAAGGCTGATCATCCGGATAAATTTTTGTTCTACCGAATGGGTGATTTCTATGAGCTATTTTTCGACGACGCCGAGCGTGCTGCCAGAATACTCGGAATCACACTGACCTCTCGCGGCACTTCGGCCGGCCAACCAATAAAAATGGCTGGTGTTCCTCATCACGCCGCAGAACAATATCTGGCGAAGTTAGTTAAATCAGGCGAATCAATTGCCATTTGCGAACAAACGGGAGACCCTGCGACCGCTAAAGGACCTGTCGAAAGAAAGGTCGTTAGGGTAGTAACTCCGGGTACGCTATCAGACGCAGCTTTGATGTCTGAAAAACACGAAAATTATGTATTAAGCTTCTATCAAAGAGAGAAGACTTGGGGATTGGCTTGGCTTTCGATCTCAGCTGGAAAATTACGCGTTAAAGAAAGCGCCTCACTCTCAGTAATTGATGAGATTGCACGACTGCAACCATCTGAAATTATTGCTCCGGATGGGGCAGTCTTTATTGGCATCGATCAAATAAAAACCAGAATCCAACGATTACCAATTTGGCATTTTGACGAAGACGTCACCCGAAAGGCATTGTGCGAGCACCTTAACGTAAAAGATTTACGCGGTTTTGGTTGTGACGATTCGGTCTGTGCAGTGTCGGCAGCAGGCGCACTACTCGCTTACGCCCAAAGTACCCAGGCGCAACCGTTATCCCACATTACGACTATTGGCCTTGAACGCGATGACGATTTTATACAACTCGACATGGCGACTCGAAAGAATCTTGAGATCAATACAACGCTTCAAGGAGAAAATAGTCCCACACTTCTCTCATCTTTGGATCAAACAATCACCAGCATGGGCTCCCGGTGGATACAACATGCGATCAATCATCCCCTTTTTAATCACAACGACATCAAAGAACGTCATGCTGTAGTGGGATGGTTAGTTGCGCAGGAGAATCAAGAAACACTGGCGAGAATGAGACAAATATTTGCGTCAATATCCGATATAGAGCGAATCAATACGCGTATCACGCTTAGAAGTGCACGACCCAGAGATCTCTCCGGTTTAAGAGATTCACTTCAGCAAACGCCGAAACTGCAGGAACTGATTAACGAACCCGACTTACCTTTATTGCGCTCCCTGACGAATGATCTGCGATGCGACAACAAAATTACAGACAAACTAAACCAGGCCATTCAAAGTGAACCGGCCAGCGTTTTAACGGAGGGTGGTGTCATCAACGATGGTTACGACACTGAACTGGATTCGCTTAGGTCGATACAAAACGATTGTGGTGCTTTTTTAATAGAGCTCGAGCAAAGAGAAAAAGAAAAAACAGGAATCTCCAATCTCAAGGTCGAATTTAATCGAGTGCATGGATTTTATATCGAAGTCTCTAAATCTAACGCAAGCTCGGTGCCCGATACTTACAAAAGAAGACAAACTCTCAAAAATGCTGAGCGATTTATTACTCCGGAGCTTAAGGAATTCGAAGACAAAGCACTATCAGCAAAAGAGCGGGCTTTGAAACGTGAAAGATATTTGTATGAGGAGCTCATTGGGATACTTCAAAGCTATCAAGATGAGATTCAACAAGTCGCGCAATCTATCGCTCAACTTGATGGGTTAGGCAGCTTTGCTCAAATTGCAATGGACCAGGACTATGTGGCACCTAAATTGGTTACGGGTAATGAGATAAGTATTGTGAACGGCCGGCATCCTGTTGTCGAAACTCAAATTAATAATTTCATCTCGAATAACTTGGAAATGAGCATCACTAGAAGGATGCTAGTTATAACCGGCCCGAACATGGGGGGTAAATCAACTTACATGCGTCAATGTGCGCTCATCGTGTTGCTCGCCCACGCCGGCAGCTTCGTCCCAGCGCGGTCAGCTATCATTGGTCGATTCGATCAGATTTTTACAAGAATCGGTGCGTCTGATAATCTATCCGGGGGGCAATCAACCTTTATGGTGGAGATGTCAGAGGCGGCTAATATCCTTAACAATGCGACTGAAAATAGTCTCGTACTGATGGATGAGATAGGCCGAGGAACCTCGACTTATGATGGCCTTGCCTTGGCCTTTTCAATCGCTCGATATTTAGCTAAGCACAATGCTAGCCTGACGTTATTTGCTACCCACTACTTTGAACTCACTGGTTTATCAGCTGAGATACAAGAGATAGAGAATATTCATGTATCCGCCGTAGAACACAAAGACAACATTATCTTTCTACACAGCGTCTCTGAAGGGCCGGCGTCCCAAAGCTATGGGATTCAAGTTGCCCAACTGGCAGGGGTTCCAAAAGAAGTGGTTGCCGCGGCAAAGCGAGAAATAAAATTACTCGAGGCTAAAGGCCAACGCAGTTCAGCCCAACCTGATTTATTTGATAAAAATAATGCTTGTCAGACTGATCGCGTGAACCCTAAAAATCCACTTTGGGAACGTCTTTCAGAAATTGAACCCAACGAGCTCACACCAAAAAAAGCGCTCGATCTCATCTTTGAACTTTTTGAAATGCAGGAACGCAAAACCCCATAATCACTTATATAGAATCGCGAGTGACGTAGCTAAGTACCACAAAAAGTAACATGAGGCTTCGCGTCAAGGGGCGCAGAGATTGCGTAATCATCACATCCCGCCTGCTCGTCGTAAGGCTCAGTAACCAGCTCCAGCATCTTGGTAAACGGCCCTAAATCACTATGGTTCACCGCAGCATCTAAAGCTTCTTCCATCTTGTGATTACGGGGAATATAAATGGGATTCACAGAGTTCATTGCCTGTACACACTGCTCTCGGCTGGTGCCATTAGCTTCCAATCTTTTTTCCCAAACCATCAGCCATTCCTCTAGCGCTTTTAAGTCACTGAATTGCCCTATTAGCTGTGATTTGTCTCCCTCAAGCGCTAGCGCTAAATGTCGAAACACCGTTGTAAAATCAGCCTTGCTTCGTTCCATCAATACAAGTAATTGATCAATGAGATCCGCGTCACCGTCGACGACTGACGTGAGCCCGATTTTCTTAGTCATATTTTCAAGCCAATAATCCCTGTAGCGGTTGTTGAACTCGTCGAGTTCATTAACAAACCTCTGGACAACGGCCTCTTGATCTTCTTTGTGCAAAGGGATCAACGCCTTCGCAAGCTGAGCTAAATTCCATTGACCGATTTTAGGCTGGTTTTGGTAAGCATAGCGACCATGCTGGTCGATAGAGCTAAACACAGTCGAGGGCACATATCGATCTATAAAAGCACAAGGCCCATAGTCGATCGTTTCGCCAGATATCGCCATGTTATCTGTATTCATGACCCCGTGGATAAAGCCGATACTCATCCAGTCTGCAATCAATTTAGCTTGACTTGAGAGCACTTCTTTAAAAAAATTTAAATATTGATCACTGGAATGTCTAACATTCGGAAAATGTCTCTCGATGGCATAGTCGGATAACTTCTTGACCTGATCCCATTCTCCTCTCGCAGCGAAAAACTCAAAGGTCCCAACTCTCATATGGCTGGACGAGACTCGTGTCAAAATGGCCCTAGGCTTTAATTCCTCCCTGGCGACCCAATCATCGGTCCCGATGACAGCCAAGGCGCGAGTAGTCTTAACTCCTAAAGAGAACATCGCCTCACTCACTAGATACTCACGTAGCACGGGACCTAGAGCGGCCTTACCATCACCTCCACGGGAATATGGAGTTCTTCCCGAACCTTTCAACTGTATATCCCGACGTTTTCCAAATCGGTCGACCAGTTCGCCAAGAAGGAGCGCCCGTCCATCACCCAATTGCGAACTAAACTGACCGAATTGGTGACCTGCATATACCTGGGCGATGGGCTTACAATTATCCGGCAATGCGTTTCCTGAAAACATTGAAACTCCGACATCCCCAAGGAGTAACTCGTAATCTATTCCGAGATCGTGAACGAGAGACTTATTCAACTGAAGCAGCTGGGGGGATGAACACACTTCAGGTTCGCAGTGCTGGTAACAGCCACTTAGCTCGTTCACAAAGCTATGGGTAAAGTTAACAGTCACGCGAACTCAAAAACAAATAATTGTTAAATATTTCGTATTCTTTTTCTATTCCGTAAAACACAAGATTCTTAAACGCAGCAATGTGAAGAATTATCAATTATTGGGTATTTCTTAGGGATTTTATTTTTTGTGCAAGCTGAACCATCGCTAGAGCATAATTGTTGCTCGGATTATATCGCGTGATGACATAGAAATTCTTTAACGACATCCAATACTCTAAACCGTCTTCCCCTTCCAATTCAAAAAGTCCGACAGGAACATCATCTTCCAAATCGTAACTTTCTTTCACCCCAAACGCTTTCAATTGCCCATAGGTGCGATTTGGCTTTGATTTCCCAGCAGCTGAGGCTAATTGATCAGGTTCGCCGGAATTGACCTGAAACACAATAGGCGCTCCCCTTTTCCAGCCGTGCCTCTTCAAGTAGTTACTCGCACTACCAATAGCATCAGCTACACTATTCTCTAAATCCGCTTTTCCATCACCATCAAAGTCGATTGCATATTCACGGTAGCTTGAAGGCATAAACTGGGCGATACCAATAGCTCCGGCAAAAGAACCTTTAATTTCCTCGGGACTGATATTGTTTTCCCTCGCCAGCACGAGGAACTCCCCAAACTCTTTTAAAAAGTAACTATTCCGTCTCTCACCAAAAAAACCTAATGTATAAAAGGCATCAAGAATTCTAAATTCTCCTGTATAGGTCCCGTAATTTGTTTCGATACCAATGAGCGCAGTGATGATATCTTGAGGGATGCCGAACACTTCCTCAGCCCTAGCTAAAGTTTCAGAATGCTTATTCCAAAATTTCACTCCCTCTTTTTCTCGCCACTCAGTAACATAGAGTTTTCTAAAAAAACTCCACGGCTTCGACGTAGCCGGCTTGGTGAAAGCATTCAGGATGCCGTCCTTCTTCTTGGCTTCGCCAATAAGCGCTCTTAGATATTCCTCTGAAAACTGGTGCTCAGTCACCATATCGTCTATAAATTTTGACACCTTATGGTCGATATCGTGATCATGATTTTCGTGAGCGATCGCAGGGCAAGAGATTATGAAGGCTATTAACCCCAAGAAAATCGACAGGTTTCGTTTGAATTGCAAAAAAGAAAAATTAATCAAGAACACCTCGAGGCTAAATTAGATATGGGAATTGTCCTCTAAGGTACCGTACTATCGATTGTAATTTCAATATTTTCTCCAGACTTTACAAGAGTAGTAGTCGACTCCAGATCCCCACTCGCTCTTATCGCATTGCCAGAACGCGAAATACGCGCACCAACTAAAAATTGCGAAAATTCGGATAACTTACGACTGGGCATTAGAGATAACGAGTCATCAAGTACGAAAGAAAAAGGTAATTGATTCACAGGCACCCTCATTGCAGCTATCGGCATGGGGGGACCATCGGACGCTTTTGCAAAGATGAAGACTACGTCTTGAGAAGACAAGCTTCCAAGAAGATCGTCAGAAATCTGGACTAAGCCAGTCAATATTTGAAGAGATTGGTCCGCTGATAATTGCTCTTCAGCGACCGGCTCAGAAGGCGAACGTCCGCCCTCTTGCACAAGTCGTATTTTTGCCTCTGCGATGCCGGACTGTAATGTTTCAATCAA
>CAJQMS010000099.1 GCA_905479505.1 uncultured Burkholderiales Genera incertae sedis bacterium
TGCTATTTCGATGCTTTTTAGAAGACCTTCATTTTGCCCAACCGACTCACGGTTTGTAACTTAGCTGTTGCATGAGCTCTTTGATGCCGGGGCTGATTTGTTGAGGCACTGTGTATTCATTGCTCTCTCTATCGAATGATAGTCTGATCGGAGTCCCATTTGCATTGAGTGAATTATTCAACGCTAGATCTGCGGGAGACCAAAACGGCGAACCTTTAAAATGAGTCACAATATCGGAGCTAAACTGTTTCCCACATTCCTCTTTGAAACGGATCGGTTCGTTTTCAGTGACATCCATGCAATCACTATCGGTCCAACTGCCTGCAATAGGCATTCTTAGCGCCTCTACGACAGCGCGGCCTGTGCTTAGATAGACGCTTAGATCTGTGGTTGCGATACCATCACCAAACCAGTCGATCTTGCGAGTCCAGGCCAAGATACCACTTTGACTAATTTTAACGAGCCCAAAACGGATATTCTTTTCATTGGCTTGAATGGTTTGAAACCCAGAATCTCCGGCAACGAAGGTTTTTTTGCCTTCACGAGATAAATGAATAAGTCGATACGAGCTGCAGATCTGGGTTTTACAAAGTTTCGAGACATCGACCCCAGGAGAGTCAGTGGGTTTTCCGGTAATGGCGATAAAGGCCTCTTCCCTATTTTGAATGGGTTCGATCCAAACATCGACCTGATCCATGCAATTTTTAACGCCCACGCCTTCTGATTCAACGTAGTAGCAAAAATCCTGAATTAAAGTGTCGAACCGTCTTGCCTCAATATTGAGTATATTTCCTAATTTTTGTTTAATCCAAAATGGCGTTGAGCGTGCCGTTTTATAGCCCTCTTGGTCAATATCCAACTCCAGCACGAAATTTTGTCTCGAGCCAGTGTCGCTTTCGTTTGATTCATCATTAATGTCGCTTGCTATAAAACGGTCTTGTGTAGAAAAGACATGAATCTGATACGCATTCAATCCCGCAGACATAAGGAGTAGGAGCAATAAAAACCAAAAAATAAAGCGATTGATCATGATGGATGCGATGGGAACTGAAGATAACTTCCATTATAACTAAAGTAAAAGCCGGTAATGGCTGATTCAGTCTGTGTATAAGAATAAAGTCTCATTTGGTTAAAACGTTGAATTCCATTTGAAAAACGAGATTCGTCGACTCTGTCGACAAGTTATGACTCATAAGCTGCGAAGAATTCAGCTGTTATGCGACCAACCTTAATCAGTAGATTTGGTTTCTGTTGCGTTTAAGAATCTGTTACCGTAGGACCACTAATAAAAAAAGCGACTCGGAGTTTTCGATAGTCCAGCAGTCACATTAATATAAAAGGGGGATGAGTCAATGAAAGGATCAGATTTATTTGTTAAAGCCTTGGAAGAGGAAGGTGTCGAATACATTTTTGGTATTCCTGGGGAAGAAAACTTGGATTTCCTTGATAGTCTTTCGAGATCTAAGCAAATCAAATTAATTCTAACGAGGCACGAGCAAGGCGCTGGGTTCATGGCTGCGGTTTACGGCCGATTGACTGGTAAAACCGGCGTCTGTATTTCAACGCTCGGGCCAGGAGCGACTAACTTCACGACATCCGCTGCATACGCACAATTGGGTGGCATGCCGATGATGATGATCACTGGTCAGAAGCCAGTTAAAAAATCAAAGCAAGGTCGTTTTCAAATCCTCGACGTGGTTGAGATGATGAGGCCAATCACAAAGTACGCCCATCAAATTGTATCTGCCGATAATATTCCGAGTCGTGTCCGCGAGGCAGTCCGATTGGCGGAGGAAGAGAAGCCTGGTGCGGTGCATTTGGAATTGCCTGAGGATATCGCTGACGAGCATTCAGATGAGGTCCCAATCAAAGCATCTTCTGTTCGAAGACCAGTTGCGGAAGGGAAGTCTATTCAGGCAGCAATAGATAAAATCGTGAAAGCTAAACGACCTATTCTGGTCATAGGTGCCGGTGGGAACAGAAAATTAACGAGTAAGATGCTGACAGAGTTTGTGAATGAGACGGGTATTCCCTTCGTTAGCACCCAGCTAGGCAAGGGAGTGATCGATGAAAGACATCCTTTATTCATGGGTTGTGCAGCACTTTCAGCCAGCGACTATGTGCATCGAGCGATTGAGGCAGCAGATTTGATCATCAATGTTGGCCACGATGTCATTGAGAAGCCGCCATTTTTCATGAGTCATGGGACGGCAATGGATGATGTCTCAAATCACTCCTCAGAAAGCGATCCCGTTCTTGTGTCAGAGGGTACTCAGGTCATACATATCTCTTTTAAGAGTGCCGAGGTCGATCCAGTTTACTTTCCTCAGTTAGAGGTTGTCGGGGATATCGCGAATTCAATTTGGCAAATTAAAGCGGGTTTGTCAGAGGCCAAGGGGCATGACTGGGACTTCACTCGAATGATGGAAGTTAAAACTCATCACGACGCAAACATAGCGGAAGGTTCGGACGATCCAAGGTTCCCAATCTATCCTCAGCGATTAGTCGCCGATATAAGAAAAGCGATGCCTGATGACGGCATGATCTGTTTAGATAATGGGGTGTATAAGATTTGGTTTGCCCGAAACTATACGGCTCATCAATCGAATACTGTGATGCTTGATAATGCGTTGGCAACGATGGGTGCAGGCTTGCCCTCTGCAATGGCCGCTCACCTTGTCGATCCTAACCGTAAAGTCATGGCGATATGCGGAGACGGAGGCTTTATGATGAACTCTCAGGAAATGGAGACGGCGGTCCGCTTGAAAATGAATATCATCGTTCTAATTTTGAATGACTCCAGTTACGGCATGATTCGGTGGAAGCAAGCCAATATGGGCTTTTCGGATTGGGGTCTGGAATATGGTAATCCAGATTTCGTTAAATATGCGGAGAGTTATGGTGCGCATGGCCACCGGATAAGCAGTTGCGAAAATCTCAATGAGACGCTTGCGAAGTGTTTATCAACGCCAGGGGTTCATTTGATTGATTGCCCGGTTGATTACTCTGAAAATGATGAGATTTTGAACGATAAAATTAAAGCGGATAGCGCGAAAATTTAATCGCTCATGTCAACTAATTGACTGAGGTTATGAATTGGTCGGGCTCACATTAGCCCCTCCATCAGCTAATAATTGAGAGGATCTATGCCACAACTAAAAGATAAATACCCGTACATTTTGGCGAATGAATCGGTCTACGCTAATACGGATTTGGCAGTGACCGATAAGTATTCAGGTGAGGTGGCGACAAAAGTGGCTCTAGCCGATGCGTCTGTCATAGACCAGGCCATTCAAGCGGCTGTCGACGCGTCTGAACCCTTAGCGAGTATGGCAACATATGAGCGGCAAGCTGTATTAGAGCACTGTGTGAGTCGTTTTCGAGAGCGTTTTGATGAGATGGCCTATGCACTGTGTGTTGAAGCCGGAAAACCTATTAACGACGCGCGCGGTGAGGTTACACGGTTGATTGATACATTTAAAATCGCTGCCGAAGAGACGACTCGTTTTGACGGAGAACTTCAGACGTTAGATATTAGTCCGCGTGCGAGAGGTTATAGCGGTATGTGGAAGCGTGTTCCAATCGGTCCGTGCTCGTTTGTGTCGCCGTTTAATTTCCCACTTAATTTGGCTGCGCATAAAATTGCTCCCGCCATTGCCGTGGGTTGCCCCTTTGTCATGAAACCAGCTTCCAGGACGCCGCTAGGCGCAATCATTATTGGTGAGGTTTTAGGGGAGACGAATTTACCTAAAGGATCATTCTCTATTTTGCCGTGTTCAAGGGATGGCGCAGACTTATTTACTGTGGATGAACGCCTTAAATTACTGTCATTCACGGGATCTCCGGGAGTGGGGTGGGACTTAAAGGCACGATGTGGCAAAAAGAAGGTCGTGCTTGAGTTAGGCGGCAATGCCGCGGTTGTAGTTGATGCCGATACGGATCTTGATGATGCAGTGGACAGAATCACGTTCGGCGCTTTTTATCAATCAGGACAGTCCTGTATTGGGGTTCAAAGAATATTGATTCATGAAGATATTTACTCAGATTTAAAAGCAAGGTTAGTTCAAAAAGCTTCTGGTTTAATTGCAGGGGATCCGAAAGACGAAAAAACTTTTGTAGGACCTATGATTTCAGAAGGTGAAGCAGCACGACTTGAGGGTTGGGTTAAAGAGGCTGAAGAAGCAGGTGGCACGGTACTTTGTGGTGGTAACCGTGAGGGAGCTATGCTAGAAGCTACGTTGCTTGAGAATGTTCCAGCAGACGCCAAAGTCTGCACTGAGGAGGCGTTTGGTCCCGTAGCTGTTCTTCAAAAATTCAGCACATGGGATCAGGCTATTCAATTAGTCAATGATTCTAAATTCGGTCTTCAAGCGGGAGTATTCACTCGAGATTTTTACAAAATTCAAAAAGCGTGGGACAAATTGGATGTTGGGGGAGTCGTCGTGGGTGATGTGCCCTCATACCGAGTAGACAACATGCCTTACGGTGGTGTGAAAGATTCAGGTTTGGGTCGCGAGGGTGTTAGATTTGCGATGGAGGATATGTCAGAGATTCGTAATCTGGTTATTAGAACGATACCTTCTGCCTGAGCGCAGGAGGGCCGGATGGACGTGAGACGGTCTGTCCGCAGCGGCGCACGAAAAGTCTTTAGCTCAAGGAGAAAGTTGGTGTCATTTAAAAGCCATGTGGTATTGGCCGCGGTATTCTTGTGTTGCTTCAATCAAAGTGTAAATGCAATTGTCGACATTGAGTCTTTGAGGGAACGCGCGGGTGCTGTGTCCGGTTGGGCTACGGCCGGAAGTTTTGAAGCGTCCGGAAGCAATGGAAATTCCGATAAGACTGATGTGAGTCTGTCAGGGCTAGCTCAGTACCTAGGTGATAATTTCAGCAATTTGATTGTGTTTGGTAGCGAGTACGGGGAAAGCTCTGGAAATAAAAGTGCGGACGAACAATTACTTCATTTACGTCACACTCGCACTTTAACTGTTCTGACTGATTGGGAATATTTTTATCAGTGGCAGCAAAACGATTTCATTCAGTTGGAGGAGCGGGATTTATTAGGTACAGGTCTTCGATTCAAATATGGCGTTAATCCCAATTCGGGGCTTTATCTCGGTATTGGTGGGTTCTATGAATCAGAAAATAGGGGTGTGGACGGGACCAGTCAAATTGGCCGTTCCAATGTCTATATCTCATATCGAAAGACGAATGATAAAAAAATAACATTCGTTGGAACTGCGTACCTCCAGAATAAATTGGATGAGTTTTCTGATCGACGCGCAGTCGGAGGGTTATCCGTATCCGTTCCGGCTACCGATAATTTTGATTTCTTGATTTCAGTTGACTTGGAGCATGACTCACGTCCACCGGTCGGAATCGAAAAAACCGATTGGACCTATAAAACGGGTATCGGTTGGAAGTTTTAGTACCTTTGAGCGCTACGATGTTAACTCAGATGATTTAACAGGGTTCGCATTCGTCGATAAGCTTATTGAGGTACCATAAGCGGTTATCAAGTGTTTTAGTTAGAGTTTTTACGGAGTTGGATGAGGTATGAATGATTAATGTAACACTGCCTGACGGTTCGATTAAGTCGTTCGATAGTTCTTTGTCAGTCGGAGCAATTGCAAGGTCAATAGCCCCTAGTTTAGGCAAAGCCGCGGTCGCTGGACGGTTAAATGGCCAGCTTGTTGATTTGGGGCATTCAGTTTCTGAGGACGCGGAGTTAGCCATAATTACTGGCTCAGATGTGGAAGGCTTGGAAGTGATTAGGCACTCCACAGCGCATCTTCTTGCCCACGCGGTTAAGGTCCTATATCCGGCGGCGCAGGTGACGATCGGTCCAGTGATCGATGATGGTTTTTACTATGATTTTTCATTCGATCGGGCTTTTACGCCAGAAGACCTAACTGCAATCGAAAAGAAAATGAAACAGCTCGCAAAAAAAGACCTTCGAATTGAGCGAAGCGTTCAGGAGAGAGATCAAGCTAGCCAATATTTTCAGTCGATCGGTGAGACTTATAAATCTGAGATCATTCAAGATCTTCCAGAAGCGGAGGAGCTTTCCTTATACACTCAAGGCGACTTCACAGACCTTTGTAGAGGTCCACACGTGTCGTCTACCGCAAAGTTAAAAGTTTTTAAATTGCTCAAGGTTGCGGGAGCGTATTGGCGAGGGGATTCGAATAACGCCATGCTCCAAAGGATCTACGGTACCGCATGGGCAACGCAGGACGCGCTAGATGCTCATCTCTTTAAGCTCGAAGAGGCTGAAAAACGTGATCATCGAAAACTTGGGAAGCAGTTAGATTTATTCCATAGTCAAGAGGAGGCACCCGGAATGGTGTTTTGGCGTCCCAAAGGTTGGGAGCTCTGGCAACAGGTTGAGCAGTATATGCGTCACGTTTACAAAGACAACGGGTACCAAGAAGTCAAGTGCCCGCAAATACTGGATGTTTCATTATGGAAGAAATCAGGTCATTGGGATAACTTCCGAGACAATATGTTTTTCACAGCTTCTGAGAATCGTGAATATGCAGTCAAGCCAATGAACTGTCCCGGACACGTTCAAATTTTTAATAGCGGCCTGCGAAGTTATCGAGATTTACCGGTTCGATACGGAGAGTTTGGCGGATGTCACAGAAATGAACCGTCAGGTGCATTGCACGGATTGATGCGTGTCAGAGCATTCACTCAGGATGACGGTCACATCTTCTGCACAGCACAGCAAGTAGAGGAAGAAGTTCAGAATTTTCATAAGCTTGCAATAAAAACCTATAGTGATTTCGATTTTAGTGATGTGACGATAAAGTTAGCGTTGCGTCCAGATCAGCGTCTCGGAGACGACTCGGTGTGGGATGACGCTGAGGCGGCATTGCGTGGCGCTTTGCGAAGTTGTGACGTCCAATGGGAAGAGCTTCCTGGAGAGGGGGCGTTTTATGGACCGAAAATTGAATATCACCTAAAAGATTCTATAGGTCGTTCGTGGCAGTGCGGAACCATTCAAGTGGATTTTATGATGCCGCAGCGCCTGGGTGCTGAATATGTCGCGGAAGATAACGTTCGAAAAACACCGGTCATGCTTCATCGAGCCATCGTGGGTTCTATGGAACGATTCATCGGCATCGTAATTGAGCACCATGCAGGTGCGCTACCACTTTGGTTATCGCCAACTCAACTTGTTGTAATGAACGTGGCCGACCGTCACGCTGATTACGCGAGAGAGATCATTGACCAGTTGCTTTCCAAGGGCTTTCGCACGGTCCCAGACTTGAGAAACGAAAAGATAACCTATAAAATCCGCGAGCACAGTTTGCAGAAGTTGCCTTATCAATTGATCGTGGGTGATAAAGAAGTTGAGTCAGGCCAAGTCGCGGTTCGTTGTCGAGGTGGCGAGGATCTCGGGCAGCTGTCGATGGAAGCTTTACTTGAACGTTTAAATTCTGACCTTGACGCTAGACGTTAGGTTTTTGTTAGTTAATCAGTGTAGGAGGTTGTACTCATAGCTAGAGAAAAAGAAGCCCGTATTAATGAGGAGATTACGGCGCCTCAAATCAGACTTGTAGGTATCGAAGGAGAACCCATCGGAGTCATGGAGGTGGGTCAGGCTCTTGCTAAGGCAGAGGAGGCGGAAATAGATCTTGTCGAGATCGCACCGAACGCGGCGCCTCCGGTTTGTCGATTGATGGACTACGGAAAATTTAAATATAACGAACAAAAAAAGAAACAAGACGCCAAGGCAAAGCAAAAGCAAATTCAAGTTAAGGAAATCAAGTTCCGACCAGGAACTGATGAGGGCGATTACAAAATCAAATTGCGCAACTTGATCAAATTCTTGACTGATGGCGATAAGACGAAAGTCACCCTTAGGTTTAGGGGAAGAGAAATGGCTCATCAAAATCTAGGTGCGAAGCTTTTACAGCGGGTGAAGGGGGACTTGGAAGATCACGGTCAGGTCGAGCAGTTTCCGAAGATGGAAGGCCGACAAATGGTAATGGTTGTCGCGCCTCTTAAACCAGAGGAAAAGTTGAAGAGACAAAAAATGAAAGCTGCGGCTTTAGAGAGCGAAAAGTTAGAAAAATCGCTATAATCTAGGCGTCGTCAATATATTAGCGACAAAAGTTTATAAATAAGGGATTACGGGTCAACAAAGTCCTCAATGAAGGAGGCACCTGATAGTCTTATAAAAAAGGGGCTTTAATGCCAAAAATGAAAACCAAAAGAGGCGCAGCCAAGCGCTTCAAGGTCGGTGGTACCGGTCGCATCAAAAGAAGCCGAGCTAATCTGCGGCACATCCTTACGAAGAAAACGACAAAGCGTAAACGCCATCTGCGCGGTACCGTTTCTGTCGCTGCTGGTGATCAGTCAGCCATTCGTGCAATGCTTCCGTACGCGTAAAGGAGAGTCTAAATGCCAAGAGTTAAAAGAGGTGTAGTCGCCAAAGCGCGGCACAAAAAAGTTTTACAACAAGCCAAAGGTTTTCGTGGTCGTCGGAAAAACGTTTTCCGCGTAGCGAAACAGGCAGTCATGAAGGCAGGTCAGTATGCCTACCGTGATAGACGAGCCAAAAAACGGGAATTTAGAGCCTTGTGGATTATTCGAATAAACGCAGCTGCTCGGTCCTGCGGAATGACTTACAGCACTCTGATTAACGGGTTAAAAAAAGCATCAGTCGAGATTGATCGGAAGGTGCTTGCTGACGTCGCTTATCACGATCCTGTGGCATTTGAGAAAATTGCTGAACAGGCGCGTACTGGACTAGCCTCCTAGAGATAAGAAAGAGAATAAAAGGAGGCCTATTTGGCCTCCTTTTTTGTTCGAGGAAGTGCTCATGCAAGAACTTGAAAAAATTGTTAAGGAAGCGGAGCAGGCCTTTAAGGCTGTAACCACGTTACCTGAACTTGATCAAATTAAAGCTCAATTTTTGGGGAAGCAAGGAGTTCTCGCTGAACTTAGAAAAGGCTTGGCAAAAGTGGCGCCCGATGAGCGGCCTGTACTTGGAGCTAAGTTTAACAATCTTAAATCAGACCTAGAGGCGCTCTTAGAGAGTCGTAAGGATGCGATTAAAGCCGATGGTCTAAAAAAACGTCTTGAGAGCGAAAAAATTGATGTCACGCTGCCGGGGCGGAGGCAATCCTTAGGAGGTTTGCACCCAGTAACTCGCACGTGGGACCGTGTTACTGATCTGTTTTCGACCATGGGTTTTAGTGTATCAAGCGGACCGGAAATTGAGGACGACTACTACAACTTTACATCTTTAAATCAACCTGAAGACCATCCGGCGCGTTCTATGCATGATACTTTCTACGTCGAAGGCGAGAAGCATTTGTTGAGAACACATACCTCGCCCATCCAGATTAGGTATATGGAAAATCATGAACCGCCGATTCGAATCGTAGCTCCTGGTCGAGTGTATCGTGTTGATTCTGACGCAACGCATTCTCCAATGTTCCACCAAATTGAGGGGTTATGGATCGATGATCGAGCAACTTTTTCTGACCTTAAAGGAACCGTGAGGGAGTTTTTGAGGCGGTTTTTTGAACAAGACGATTTAGAGGTACGCTTCAGGCCCTCGTATTTTCCATTTACAGAACCTTCGGCCGAGATCGATATGACGTTCAAAGATGGTTGGTTAGAGATTGGTGGATGTGGGATGGTGCACCCGAAGGTGCTTCAGAACGTTAATATTGACACTGAACAATACCAAGGCTTTGCGTTTGGTATGGGGCTCGACCGCCTAGCTATGCTGCGTTACGGCGTGACAGACTTAAGATTATTTTTTGAGAATGATTTGCGATTTTTATCGCAGTTTCACGGTTAACGAAAAAAGATGCTTTTATGAAGTTTTCGGAAAATTGGTTACGTTCAGTTTGTGACACAACGCTTTCAACTTCAGAGTTGTCCGACGCTTTGACAATGGCCGGTCTCGAAGTTGAATCGGTGGAGTCCGTAGCAAAGGGCTTAGACCGCATTGTTGTAGGCTGTGTCGCAGATGTCCGTCCACATCCCAATGCAGACAGATTGAGAATTTGTGATGTCGATGTCGGGTTGCCTGAAACGTTACAGATCGTATGTGGAGCACCAAACGTCTCAAAAGGGATGAAGGTACCTACTGCGTTGGTAAAGGCTTGTTTGCCGGGTGGTTTAGTCATAAAGAGCTCTAAATTAAGAGGGGAACGTTCTGAGGGAATGTTGTGCTCGGCAAGTGAACTCGCGCTTGCTGAAGACCATGCAGGCTTAATGGAAATCGATCCAGAAGTCCCTGTTGGTTCTGACATACGGGAGGTTTTTGATCTAAACGATAATGTGTTCACCTTGAAGCTAACGGCAAATCGTGGTGATTGTTTATCTATTGTCGGTATTGCTCGGGAGCTGCAAGCTATTACTGGGGTGTCCGTTCAGCATCCAGTGGTAAATGACGATGAGGTAACTCATCCGGGGCCAATAACAATTAACATTGATGACGACAATGCCTGTGAGCTTTACATGGGTTTAAGCATCAGTGGTGTCAATCCAGGGGCGAAAACGCCCGAGCATATTTTACGAAAATTAGAACGCTCGGGTATCCGAGGTATCAGTCCGATTGTCGACTTAACAAACTATGTGATGCTTGAGCTGGGTCAGCCGATGCACGCATTTGACCAGGATAAAATTCAAGGTGATGTGTCCGTGAGGATGGGCAAGAAGGGCGAGGCGTTAGAATTGCTCAACGGACAGGTTCTAGAAGTTTCAAACGACATGCTCATGATCTGTGATGATTCTGGTCCTGTGGCGTTGGCTGGAATTATGGGGGGACAGCCGACTGCTGTTAATGATCAGACGTCTAATATTTTTCTTGAAGCGGCAGTTTTCTCAACTCAGTCCGTGGCAGGTAAGTGGCGTTCTTTAGGATTTTCCACAGACGCACTTCATCGATTTGAGCGAGGCGTAGATCCCGCTGGGACAAAAAGAGCGCTTTGGCGCTTAGCGAATTTAATCACCGAAATCTGTGGTGGTAACGTTGAGACGCTAACGGAATCCGGTGGCATTAGGACCGACAAAAGAGCGGTTCGTTTCCGCCCTGATCGGGTGCGCCGTTTGATTGGAATGAGTGTGTCTGAAGATCGGATCAAACAAATCTTTGAGCGCTTAGAAATGACCGTCGTTCGAGAAGCTGACGCGTTAATCGTAAAGCCACCAAGTTATCGTTTTGACTTAGTGTTAGAGGAAGACCTGATAGAGGAGGTGGTTCGCATTGAGGGGTTCGATAAGCTTCCTGGCACGCTTCCTAATTCAACTTTATCGATGATGCCGGTCGCCGAAAACCCGGACTGGAATAATCAATTTAAAAAGTCATTAGTCGAGCAAGGATATCAAGAGGTAATCACTTACAGTTTTGTAGATCATTCTCTAGAGGACGATTTCGGAATACCTAACAAATCAATTGGACTAGCTAACCCCATCGCTGAGCAATACTCCGTTATGAGGACAAGTCTCCTGGGAAGTTTGGCTTTAGTTACGCGAAGAAATATGAGCCACAGGGCTAACCGCATCAAGATTTTTGAAAGTAGCCTTTGCTTTGAGCGTTCTAACACTGGCGAAATTAGGCAGCATCGAAAAATCGCAGGTATGGTTTCAGGTTCAGCCCTTCCTGAACAGTGGGGAACGTCCTTTGATAGAGATGTTGATTTCTTCGACGTGAAAGGCGAGTTGGAGAATATATTAAAGCTTCGTGGTCTTTGTTTTGAGTCGGTCGCTCACCGCAGTTTTCATCCTGGAAAAGTTGCTGATGTCTCTATCGGTGGGACGAGTGTTGGCATTGTCGGCGGATTGCATCCAGAGTTGAGTGAAAAGTACGACCTTGGCAGTGACGTCTTGGCTTTTGAGGTGAATCTTGATTTGTTGCCCGAATTAAATGTCTCTAGTTATGAGCCTTATGCGAAGTTTCCAGCAGTGAGACGTGATGTTGCTTTCGAAGTCGCATTGGACACAGAAGTTGGAGGAATTGTTAATTTTATTGCAAGTGAAGGAATTAATCATGTCACGGAAGTCAATTTATTTGACGTATACTCGGGCAAAGGCGTAGCAGACAGCAACAAAAGTGTCGCTCTAGCGATAATATTGCAAAATAAAGAAAAAACCCTTACGGATGAAGAGGTTGAGAAATCAGTGGCGCAGGTGTTACAGTTACTGAAACAACGTTTTAATGCGACATTGAGAAAATAAGGATAGACACGAATGACATTAACTAAGGCCGAACTATCAGATATCCTTTTTGAGAAAATTGGATTAAATAAGTCGGAAGCTAAAGAATTCGTGGAGATTTTTTTCGAGGAAATTAGAAGATGTCTTGAAAAAGGCGAGGATGTAAAGCTCTCTGGTTTTGGTAATTTTCAGCTAAGAGATAAAACCCAGAGACCAGGTCGTAATCCAAAAACTGGAGAGGCTATTCCGATCTCAGCTCGGCGTGTGGTTACTTTCCATCCCAGTCAAAAATTTAAGCAACGTGTTGACCTCAGCCACAGATCAGACAAGGCCGAAGGATAGAAAAATCTGAGGAAACTTTGGCGGATCTAATACCAGACAAGCGTTATTTTACGATCGGTGAGGTCAGCAAGCTTTGTGATATCAAACCACACGTGCTTAGATATTGGGAGCAAGAGTTTCCTGTCTTACAATCAGTAGATCGCCGCTCATCTCGACGGTATTACCAGAGAAAAGATGTGCTAACGATTCTCAGAATTAAGCATTTGTTGCGCGAAGATGGATTCACTATAAGCGGTGCCCGGTTAAAACTGAGAACTGGTGAGTCTAGCGATAATAGTGAATCGTCCAAAGTCAACAAATCAGTAGCCAAACAGGAACTAGAAGCAATACTTTCGATTCTTCGCGGTGAGTGATAGGAGTCTGTCTGATATACTAATCGCTTAATTGAAGCCGTCGGGGCGTAGCGCAGCCTGGTAGCGTACCTGCATGGGGTGCAGGGGGTCGTGAGTTCGAATCTCACCGTCCCGACCAACGGTATTTTTTATAGATTTTGGGATTTCCAGTCATGAACGTCACGCTTTACAAAGTATTATGAAGATTCTCATTAGTAATGATGATGGGTTTCTGGCACCAGGGATTAAGGCTTTAACTGAGGCGTTGTCTGATATCGGTGATGTAGTGGTTGTCGCTCCGAATAGAGACTACAGCGGTGCGAGTAATTCACTAACGCTAGACAGACCCTTAGTCGTTAACCAGCATGAGGAAAATTTGTTTTCTGTAAATGGAACGCCGGCTGATTGCGTGCATCTTGCGTTAACTGGGATATTAGATGATTTGCCAGACATTGTTGTGTCCGGTATCAATAATGGTTCAAATATGGGCGAGGATACGCTTTATAGCGGTACTGTTGCTGCGGCTATGGAAGCGTATTTACTGGGTGTCCCATCGATTGCGATGTCGCTATCGAGTAGGAATGGGAAGTATTTTTCCACGGCTTCCATGATTGCAAAAGAGATTGTACTAGGCGTGTTGAAGGAAAAGTCAGTCAAACCTTGTTTGTTGAATGTGAATGTGCCAGATGTTGATTTAAGTAGTCTTTTAGGTATAAAAACGACTCGCCTAGGTCACCGACAAAAAGCACAAGGTGCTGTGAAAGTCAAAAATCCACGTGGCCAAACCCTCTATTGGATCGGTTCGGCAGGAGGTATTAAGGATAATAGTAATGGGACTGATTTCGGCGCTATTGGTGCTAATTATGTATCCATCACTCCGCTGCAGACGGACCTAACTGATGTTTCTAGTCCAGGGTTATTTAGCTTTTTAGATCGTTAGTTAAATTCACGTTTAGGCTTTCAGAAATTAACTCATGAATGCTTCAGGTAATGTTCGTAACGGTATAGGAATGACCTCTGATCGAACCCGTAGGCGAATGATTGATCGGCTGCGCGATGGCGGAATTTCTGACGAAGTCGTGCTTCGGGCTATGAGTAAGGTGCCGCGTCATCTTTTTGTTGAGGAGGCCTTGGCAAGCCGCGCATACGATGACGTTTCTCTTCCTATTGGGTCCGGCCAAACAATTTCAAGACCTTATACTGTAGCGCGTACGTGTGAGTTAGCGAGAAATGGCACCTCCCTCAAGCGCGTTTTAGAGATAGGAACTGGCTGTGGTTATCAAGCGGCAGTGTTAGCAGAACTTTCGCAGGAGGTGTATTCCATTGAGAGAATCGGAGCGCTTCTCAGTGGCGCTCGTGTTCGTCTGAAATCGTTAAATTGTCATAATGTTAGAGTTAAGCATGCCGATGGCTCTGTCGGACTGGAATCGTTATTTCCAATTGACGCGATCGTTGTTGCGGCTGGGGCTATTGAGTTTCCAAAACACTTGATGGAGCTTTTAACTCAGGATGGGCGGTTGATAATCCCTCTTGGTGAAGGGAAGCAATATCTCACCGAAGTGACTAAGTCTGAGTCCGGTTATGATTTAAAAAAACACGACGAAGTAAGTTTTGTTCCATTTTTGAGCGGTGTTGTTGTAAAGTGATTCACATGGCGACGCCAATGAAATTTAGACTGCTTGCATTGTTTGTGATCCTAGGCTTGATGCTTATCACAGCAGGGTGTGGACCCACCAAGCGTTCCGCTCCAATTCGAGACTATTCGCCGGCACCTCAAGTAACAACGGAGGCTAAAAAGTCAAAAACA
>CAJQMS010000100.1 GCA_905479505.1 uncultured Burkholderiales Genera incertae sedis bacterium
TACTCCAGCACAAGCACTAATGCAAACAGCCCCTAAAGGTAATACCGTTAAGCAGTTAGCATCCGAGATGGTTAAATCCACCGCTCGTAATCCTGGTAAGATGGCTACACTTGAAGGAACATCTGCCGCCGGTGCGGGGGTAGCACGCACCGGGTCGGAAACTCTATTACCAGGTAACGAAGTTGCTGGAATGGTATCTGAACTTATTGGCGGTCTAACGGGACCAGCACCTGGGTTAAGGTATGTGGCTAACAAGGCAAAAGGTATTGCGGACACATTTTCACCGTCAGGTCGCCAGCGTGCCGCATCCGAAAAAACTATCGATATTCTTAAACAGCAAAACCCTGATATTACCGATGAGCAGATAACGGGTATTGCGAAACAATTAAGAGACGCAGAGGGTCCAAGTAGAACCGCACAAATAACAGAAGATCCTGGTGTCCGTAAGACATTTACTGCAATGGATAACAAACTTTTAGCAGATGCTGGCGATGAGGCAAAATCTGCTATGAGAAATCAGAATCAAAAGACCATTGATGCATTTAATAGAAAAATCAATAAATTGAAGAATAGCGGAGATCCTGAGTTAGTTCGTGAGGCCGCTCAGTTGCGCTTGGATGTATTTACTAATAATATGCAAACCCGCGTTCAAAACGCAGAAGTAAGAATGGGTGAAGCGGTTGCAAAAGTGTTAAACAAAAACTCTGATGATGCCGTTTCCGCGTCTCGTGAAGCTCGCAGAATAATTGATGGAGAACTTCAAAAAGCTCGTCAAAAAGAGACGCAGTTATGGAGCGAGGTTGATAAGTCTGTAACTATTCCAAACCTTGGCATGGGTACTGTAAAAAAGACAGACAAAATTAAAGCTGAAATGCTCCCGGAGGAAAAACTGCCAGCACCTATTGAGGCTTTTGTAAATAGACTGAGAAGAAATGAAAAAGTGGGTAAAAATGTAGAACCATACTTCCAAAGACAGTCAGACTTACAACCAACCCCACGCCCAATCGAGAAACCATCCCCAATATCTGCAAAGGATCTTTTCCGTGCTAGAAGCCGCGCATTAGAGATGGGGCGTGAAGCTAAAGCCAAGATGAAGTTCGGAGAGGCACGCAGAATGAACGAGATCGCAGATGCTATGCTTGAGGACTTAATGACGGTTTCTGATGAAACTGCTACCTTAGCTCGAAATTTTAGTCGCGAGTTACATGAGCGTTTTAATACAAAACTAATACAAGGCATACAGAAAGTGGAGCCGGAACTTGCCTTAGAGAAGGGTATGGGGAGGACGGTAAGCGATACACAGCGAGCTTTAAACATGCAAGCGATGAAACAGGCTACAGAAAGTAGTGAAGCAAAGAATGCACTAGCAATACTACAGAAAGAGTTTACCCAGGCTGGCGCCGCTAAAGTAATTGATCCTTTTACAGGGAAAGTGAAGCCAGGGAAATTAGCAACTTTCATAAAAGAAAATCCACAAACTTTACGAGAAGCTGGACTTCTCAATGATGTAAATAATATGGATGAGAAGGTTCGTCTAGCTGGTGTATTGCAAAACACTTTTAAAAGAGGTCAGGCTCACATCGAAAAGAAAAGTTTAGTAAATAAAATAATCGATAAAGATGGCAATAAGGGTGGATTAAGTGCTGTTATCAACCGTGCCTTTAACTCTAAGTTCCAAGGTGAGGCATTCCGCGACTTAACTAATATGGTAAAGCGGGTAAAGAGTCCGGAAGCGATGGAAGGTCTAAGGCACGCTGTATTTGAATCCCTTATCCAGAAGTCTACAATTAAGGGCGGTAACTTGGATGGGCTTATTAGTGGAAAGCAACTAGAAGAATTACTAAGTTCTAAGGTAGGTGAGAAAACATTACGACAAAACCTACTCAGTTCAAAATTAGTAACCCCAGAACAACTCACCCAAGTATCACAAGTAGCAAGAAAAGCTCGTATATTTGAGGAAGTGGCTACAGATCCAGCTAAGTTAAACCAGGTACTAAGTTCCGCAGATGGGTTAATAGATATATTAGCAAGAATTGGTGGATCTGCTTTTGGTAGTATGACGGCATTAGCAAAGAATAGTGGGCTTGTTATGTCTGCCGCTGGTTCTCGTATTGCACGAAAGAAAATGGTGAATGCTCCTCAGTTGAAAATACAAGGCGTACTTACTAAGGCGATGGAAGATCCAAAGTTTATGGCGATGTTATTACAGATGGGACCCAAGGCTCCCAAGCAATTAAACACTCGAATAAACGCCTATCTTTTACAGGCTGGTCTGCTGGAAGATTGACAAAACTCAGCGAGCCAAGTAGCGTGAAGACTGTGTAGTTTTCATCGACTACCTTTTGTTATTAGCGGGGGCAACCCCGCTTTTTTTTTGCACTTTTTTTTGTTAATAGTTGACACAAAGAAACAAATCCATTTTGGTGCGGTTATCGATTTCTGATCGTTGGTGGATCAACTGAATACCGGGAATTTTTTAATGGTGGAGCAGTAGACAATCAATCTTTTGGGGATCGTGAAGAAATTAACCCACAATCACGATGAACATATTGACCGAAACAACTACTTACGATACCAACCCACGGATGAATACATCCCCAATTCGTGCCGTCTTACCCAACGGCGATAAGTTAATAACGCGAGAGTTTAGTACGATCTCGACCGAGATCGCAAAGCCCTTGTGGCCGATCATCAAGGATTTCCTATGGACCTACGAGATATCGCGTCTTAGTTCCGCGAATCCTCGCGATGATACGAAGCATAAAAATGTAACCTCGATGCAACGCATTCTTATTCGTTCGGGTATCGATATCGAGAAGTGTGACATCCGCCACTTTGCGGGGAGCGTGGGAAACCGATGTATTCCTGAGTGGTACTGCACTACTTGGAACACGCATGATGTACGGTTAGCTAGGTCTATATTCTCCAAGCGATGGATTATGTTCTATCGTTCGCAGAATATAGATGTTCGTCCGTTCGCTAATTGGAACCTTCCCTTGGCGGGACCGAAGGCGGAGCAATTTAATCCTGGATTCAAGGAGGAGGAACGCATTAACCAGCGTTGTAAATTACTCAAGGGTACTGACACTAATATGTACCTTATGTACGCATTAGCGTACGGCCTTGGACTCCGTAGCTCGGAGATCAAGCGTGCGAAGTGGGAAGACTTGATACTTGATGGCGTTGGTAATCGTGTAATTGCGATACATAATCCTAAGAGTGGTGGTAAGATACAATACCGCCCAAGCGATCCGGCTTGGTGGGATGAGATTATGTCCTATAAAACATCGGACGATGATTTAATCGTACCTGTCCAGGAAGATAACATCACTCGCTACTTCCCTCAGTTCTTGAGACGGGAGTGTGGGATCAAGGATAAGAATCCGGTGCATCGGTTGCGTAAGTTCTGTGGTCATCGCGTGATGCAAGGTAATGACATCTTTGCCGCATCGCGAGTCCTTGGCCATTCAAGTGTGGAGATGACGAGTAGGATATACTCAGGTAATCCCACCATCGCCCCTAGCTTCTAAGCTAAGAGCAAACCCTTCTAACTTTACCAAATTAGTTTAGCTTACAAAGCTACAAAAGTAC
>CAJQMS010000101.1 GCA_905479505.1 uncultured Burkholderiales Genera incertae sedis bacterium
ACAAGGTTTCCGGTCAATGCCGCTCATGAACTGGGCGCGCGACAGAGACGCTTAGCTCTAATCCTCGCTAAGGATCACCCAAAACGGCCAGTAATGTAATCCTCCGTTAGCCGATGCGCGGGTCTTGTAAATATTTTTTTAGTCTCACCGACCTCAACCAGTTTTCCAAGGTGAAAATAGGCTGTCCGATCTGAAACTCGCGCCGCCTGCTGCATAGAATGAGTCACGATCACTATCGTATATTGCGCACGCAATTCCGAGATCAGCTCTTCAACCTTAGCGGTTGCAATCGGATCAAGCGCCGAACAAGGCTCGTCCATCAAAATGACTTCGGGACCGACGGCAATCGCCCGAGCAATACACAAGCGCTGTTGCTGTCCTCCTGAAAGACTTGTTCCAGGCTGATCAAGTCGGTCTTTCACCTCGCTCCACAAGCCCGCCCTCTCCAAAGAACGCTCAACAATCTCGTCGAGTTCAACACTATTCTTAGCTAAGCCGTGAATCCTTGGGCCGTAAGCTATATTGTCAAAAATTGACTTAGGAAAAGGATTTGGCTTCTGAAAAACCATTCCCACGCGAGCCCTCAATGACACGACATCGATCTCAGAATGATAAATATCGTCACCATCAATATTTATACCTCCCTCCATCCGACATGTATCAATCGTATCATTCATGCGATTAAAACATCGAAGAAACGTCGACTTACCACAACCCGACGGCCCAACAAACGCGATCACCTCACTAGCACCGATATCCAGAGTCACGTCATCTACTGCTAATTTATCATCGTAGAAAACACTCACGTCTCTCGCGGTCATCCGCGGGTTATCGACATACACGTCGCCAACCGTTACTTTAGGAATTTCCCTATCTTGAAATCCTATCTCTTGTTTCTCAGTCACTAAATTCGTCATATTAAACCCAGTATTACGCCATCATCACCATCGACGCTCAAGTTTTTTTCTAAGGATAATCGCGCCAGCATTCATTGCAATCAAAAAAGCAAGCAAAACAATAATAGCAGCGCTCGTTTTTTGGATAAACATCCGTTCCGCGAAATCAGCCCACATGAATATTTGTACAGGCAAGGCGGTAGCTGGCTCCATCACCCCTCCCGGTACATCAACGATAAAAGCAACCATGCCAATCATTAAAAGCGGTGCCGTTTCCCCAAGCGCTTGAGCCATACCAATGATGGTGCCCGTCAGCATGCCTGGCATAGCAGGCGGAATAACGTGATGCAATATAGTTTGCATTTTGGAGGCTCCAATTCCAAGCGCAGCATCCCTGATACTAGGCGGCACTGCTCGTATCGCGGCCCGAGACGAGATGATTATGGTTGGCAGCGTCATCAGAGCTAACACAATTCCCCCAACGAGAGGAATAGAACGCGGCAAACCAAAGACGATGATAAAAATCGCAAGACCCATTATTCCAAAAACGACTGACGGGACAGCAGCCAAATTGTTAATGTTGATTTCAATAAGCTCTGTAATTCTGTTTTTAGGTGCTATTTCTTCGAGGTACACAGCAGACGCAACACCCAATGGAAAGGCAATTAGCAAACAGACGCTTAATGTCCAGATTGATCCCAGCAGAGCACCCTTTATACCCGCAATTTCGGCATCCCGAGACGCAGAGCCCGTAAAAAGGTAATCACTGAACTCATATGAAATTAGTGATGCATCATTCAGAATATCTACAAACTCAATTGTTTTATCGTTAATTCTTCGATCAGATTCAGGCGTTTGGCGTGAGATGAACCCACGCATAAATGAATCAATATCATCATCGACTGCAAACTTTATTAACACTTTACTTCCAATAAGCTTCGGGTTATCCAAAGCAAATTCCGTCAGCCTGAGTGCGGAACCTGATGAGAGTACTGACCGAGCGGCACGCTTAGCCTTTCTTCCACCTGGATTATTAAGCGCTGAGAATAATGATTCATTAACTAACCCTTGAGCGTCACCTGAGTAAAGGGAAGCAGCACTCATATCTCCTCCAGGGTCCAAACGATCTTTATCAAGAAACACTTCCAGAACAACATAATGTTGAAACATGCCTGGTATGCCTTTGGACAATATTCCAGCAAACAATAGAACCAGGAACGAAAGTGCTAGAGTAATCGCAGCTACACCCAAAAACCGAAAGCGACGCTCGCTGCGCCCACGCCTTTTAAGCGTCGCAGCCACGCGAACAGCAGCTTCTTTTGGCGTTAAAGGATTATTTAACGGTAACTTAGTCATATTGTTCACGATATCTCTTTACGATTTGAAGGGCGAAAAAGTTAAGTGCCAGTGTAATCACAATCAAAACTAGGGCCAAAGCAAAAGCTGAGAGCGTCTTAGCAGACTCGAACTCCTGGTCCCCACTCAAAATAGTCACAATTTGTGAAGTAACAGTGGTGACCGCATCCAGCGGATTAAACGACAAGTTCGCCGCTAAACCCGCGGCCATTACGACGATCATAGTCTCGCCAATAGCTCGAGATACGGCGAGAATAACTGCAGCAACTATACCGGGTAACGCAGCCGGCAAAACGACTTGTCTAATCGCCTCGCTCTTCGTTGACCCCAGCCCGTAAGCAGCGTCTCGGAGCGATTGAGGGACAGCATTAATCACATCGTCGGACAACGAAGAGACGAAAGGAATAATCATTACACCCATAACCAAGCCAGCGGCTAGAGCGGATTCCGATGCGACCTCAATGCCCATGTAGGCACCAGCAGCTCTGACAAACGGCGCAACCGTGAGTGCGGCGAAAAATCCGTAAACAACTGTTGGAACGCCCGCTAAAATTTCTAATAGGGGCTTCACTATAGCCCGAGTTCTAAGACTCGCGTACTCGGCTAAATAAATAGCACTGAAGAGGCCAACCGGCACCGCCACTGTAATGGCAACGGTTGATATTAAGAAGGTGCCTACAAACATGGGCAACATTCCGTATGTCGCAGTGCCCCCACCGGACCCCGCCCGCTCAGCTCCTTCAAATTGCGGATTCCATTCAAATCCAAAAATAAAATCCTGAAAGGGGATCAGTTTAAAGAAACGAATCGATTCAAACAACACAGACAAAACTATGCCGATGGTCGTAAATATCGCAATGGAAGAGCATGCCACCAAACCCCATAAAATAATGCGCTCTACGACGTTGCGAGCTCTAAATTCAGGGCTCATTCGATAATAGGCCAGAAAGCCGATTATCAGCGAAGAAAAAATTGTGGCCCCTGTGATGATCAGGTTTGACACTCTTTGCCAGCCAATCCAAGCATTCGCTGCCGTTTGGATCCACGCCTCAGGTTCACCAAACCTGATACCTTCAACCAAATTCATGACCTTAGTGAATGCTATCGCACGCACCACTAAGTTTCCTTCAAGAACATCTGAAGGATAAAAATTGTTCAACATCGATTTAAAAAGAAAATCGTCGGCTAAAGATAATATTAAAAGTAACGAAAGTGCCGGAATCATGGATGCCAGACTGACCCAAAACCCATAGTAGCGCGGCAGAGAATGCAGTTTATTGGTGCCAATCGTCCATTGTTTGACTCCCCAGCTCTGAGCTAAGTAAAAATAAAACACGCCAATGACGACAATTGTGGCTATGAGACTTATTAACGACACCGTGATACTTCCCTCTAAATTAAAACAGCCAGCTTTCGGCCAAAAGCTGGCTGTTTAACCATGTGTTTTGACGTTTACCTAATTTAAGTCATCCTTTTTCAGCGCCGGTAAATCCTTCATCCGGTCCATCATCTTTTGACGCTCAGCCATAGACAACGAAATCATACCAGCATCTGCGAGAATACCATCATCTCCCCAATGTTTCGTCCATTCCTTCATATATTCTTTAATACCTGGAACAACACCGACATGCGCATGCTTTACGTAAAAATACAGAGCACGCGCTGCTTTGTATTCACCATCGCCAATCGCCTCAAATGTAGGTATTACACCATCAAGTTGGGAGCCCTGGACCGTATCGGAATTTTGATCTAAATATGAAAAACCAAAAATTCCAAATGAGGTGAGGTCTTCGTTAAGCTTTTGAACAATCAAATTGTCTTGCTCACCGGCCTCGATATAGGCACCGTCTGTTCGCATTGCTCGGCATTTCTTACCCTTTTTATCACCACGCTTAATAGATAACGCTTGAGCGACCTCATTCCTCCCGCAATAAGATTTTTGATTAATTAATTCCACAAACGATGCACGTGTACCTGAAGTCGTCGGCGGACCGTACACTCGAATTGCGATGTCAGGGTACTCAGGGTTCAATTCAGACCATTTTTTATAAGGATTTGGAATCCATTTGCTCCCCGATGCATCAGGGACCTCAGCAGTCAAAGCTCGGCCCAGATCAGCTTGTGAAATCTTTAATAATGGTGCTTTTTTTGAATTCGCCAAAACAATGCCGTCATAACCGAATTTGATTTCTGTGACTTCGACACCATTTTGATCGCAATACTCAAGCTCCCTTGGCTTCATTCGAGAAGAGGCATTGCCAATATCGATAAACTGCATCCCAATCCCATCACAAACGCCCTTTTTGCCTACTGAGGACCCACCAGACTCTACAACCGGAGTCTTAAATGCGGGATTTTGGCCGAGTTTTTCAGCAACTATTGTGGCGAATGGGAATACCGTTGAGGAACCGGCTAACGACACATAATCACGAGCCCATACCTGCGTTGCAAAAATACAAGAGACAATAACTAAAGTTATGTTACGAAACCTCATATGAAACTCCTCAGTGGTCAATTTAATTGATTAATGCTAGCCTTGGCTTTGCATCATTTCTAACACACCCCTTTTATACATAATCAGTGTTACCGGAAGATTACAAGAAAGAGAATTGAGACCCGTACGAAGATTTAGATTTTTTAATTCTCTAACGGGCGCGACTATGGATTACCTAACTTTATAAAGTTAGGTAATTGTTACTAATCAAAGTATCGACCGTATCTCTTCAACCAGCTCTTTCACCGCTTGATCTACAGAATAACCATCCTCTCCCTCCACCATCACTCGCAATAATGGCTCAGTACCTGACTCCCTGATCAGCACTCGATATTCAGAACCTAATTTCACCGATAATTTTTTACCAAAGTTCTGCGCACAGGCAAGCTGAATGTCAGTTAACTTGTTCTCTAGCCGAATGTTGTTAAGCACTTGTGGATAGAGCACAATAGACGACAGACATTGAGCTAAAGACTGTTGAGATCGCCTCAAAGCCGCAAGCACTTGAAGAGAGGAGACGATGCCATCCCCTGTCGTGTGTTTATCTAAACAAATGATGTGCCCAGATCCCTCACCACCTAAAGTCCATTCTTTTTGGCGTAATTTTTCATGGACATAGCGATCACCAACAGCAGATCGTAAAAATGGAATTTTTAACGTTTTGAATGCATTTTCAATAGCCAAGTTCGTCATCACAGTGCCGACAACACCTCCGGCTCGGTCCACCCTTGGATTAGCAGCTATTACGTATAGCAACTGATCACCATCGTAAATCAACCCCTCGGAATCAACCATCATGAGTCTATCCCCATCACCGTCAAAGCTGATGCCTATATCAGCATTCTCCAGACGGACACGATCTCGAACCGCATTTGGATGCAAGGCTCCACAGTTATCATTGATGTTAGTTCCATTGGGCTCATTACCCATCAAGCTAACCGAAGCCCCTAACTCTTTAAAAACGGTTGGTGCAACTTGGTACGTTGCGCCGTGAGCGCAATCCAAGACAATATGCATCCCCGACAAATCAAGATCCTGAGGAAATGTACTTTTACAAAATTCGGCATATCTTCCTTCCGCGTCTACAACCCGCTTAGCCTTTCCAAGGTCGCTGGAA
>CAJQMS010000102.1 GCA_905479505.1 uncultured Burkholderiales Genera incertae sedis bacterium
GCCACGTCATGAGCCTTGAAGAATGGCAAGAGCTCTTTGAATTTAGCGATAAATACGGGTTCACAATCGCCTCCGATGAATGTTACTCGGAAATATACTTTGATGAGAACTCGCCACCACTAGGGGCGATAACAGCCGCCAGACTATGCGGTCGAGACTTAGAAAGACTGATAGTATTTAGCAGTCTATCGAAGCGATCGAACGTTCCAGGGATGCGCTCAGGATTTGTATGTGGCGATAGCGAAATAATAAAAAAATTTCTTCTCTACAGAACGTATCATGGGTCGGCCATGAGTCCAATGGTTCAAAAGGCTAGCATCGCAGCCTGGCGCGATGAGAAGCATGTCAAATTAAATCGAAAATTATATCGAGAAAAATTTGATTCATTCATCTCAACACTGTCACCTTTCTGTGAGATCAAGTACCCATCGGCAGGTTTTTATATTTGGCTAAAAACACCTATCGACGACGTCGAATTTGCTAAAAAACTATATTCCGAGTCCGGTGTCGTTGTCCTTCCGGGTAGTTTATTGGCCAGGACTGCTCATGGCCATAACCCCGGAGTGAATCACGTTCGAATAGCACTGGTAGCCAAGAAACATGACTGCGATGAGGCATCGAAACGCATCGCATCCCAATTCACCAATGGTTTTGTCTAGAATAGAACCTTCGTATTAATTAATCCAGGGAAAATAATGAGTAATCTACAAAGCACTATCGAAACTGCATTTGACGCACGCGCCGACATTAACCACGAAAATGCAACTGCTGAGGTCCGTGAAGCTGTTGAGCAAACGATTACCGAAATTGATAGTGGCCTAATTCGTGTAGCTGAGAAAAAAGGGAATGACTGGGTGGTTCATCAGTGGATCAAAAAAGCCGTACTCCTCTCTTTTCGAATCTCCGACAACACCATCGTGCGAGACGGATATACAAACTATTTTGATAAAGTGGATTCAAAGTTTTCAGCTTACACAGATGATGATTTCGGGCGTGGCGGGTTTCGCGTCGTCCCTCCTGCCGCGGTCAGAAAAGGTTCGTTCATTGCAAAAAATGTAGTGTTGATGCCGTCGTATGTCAATATAGGCGCCTATGTAGACGAAGGAACCATGGTTGACACCTGGGCTACCGTAGGGTCTTGTGCTCAAATTGGTAAAAACGTACACCTATCCGGCGGCGTTGGAATTGGTGGCGTACTCGAGCCTCTTCAAGCAAATCCGACTGTGATCGAGGATAACTGTTTCATTGGAGCAAGGTCTGAAATCGTTGAAGGCGTTATTGTTGGGGAAGGATCGGTGATATCCATGGGAGTTTATATCGGACAGAGCACCAAGATATTTAACCGAGCAACCGGGGAAATTTCATATGGCCACGTACCTGCCGGATCTGTCGTTGTGTCTGGGAACTTACCATCCAGCGATGGAACTTGCAGTCTGTACTGCGCAGTTATTGTCAAGCAAGTTGACGCAAAAACACGAGCAAAAACCAGTATCAATGACTTGTTGAGAGGCGACTGATTGCAATCTAGGAAGGGCTTAGTTAAATACAATTGATAGCTTAATGACACTCATATTTTCTTTACAAAGATGATAAACCCAAGCAATTTGGTCACGGTTCGGGATTTCATTCGATACGCAGCAACGACATTCGCTGAACATGATATTGATCTTGGACAAGGTACGGAAAGCAACTTTGATGAAGCTTGCTTTTTGATCCTAAGATCATTATCACTACCGTTGAATTCATTGGATATTTTTTTGGACGCTCGACTAGTACCCGAAGAGATTAGTCAATGCATGAAGCACATTACGGCTCGAGCGAAAGAACGCATACCCGCCGCTTATGTGCTCAATGAAGCCTGGTTAAGGGATTTTAAATTCTACGTCAATGAAGATGTATTAATACCTCGATCGCACATCGCTGACATTATCTTCGATCAAAAGGACGTGTGGTTTCCAGAAAGCCGGGCCATTAATTCTATTCTCGACCTGTGTACTGGCTCTGGTTGCCTGGCCATTTTAGCCGCCCACCATTTTAGAGGCGCATCAGTAGTTGCCAGTGATATCTCGACGTCTGCTCTTCAAGTCTGCCATAAAAATATTGCGTCGTACGACCTAGAGCAAGCTATAACTTCATTGGAATCAGACCTATTTGCGAACATTCATAATAAATTCGATTTGATCATCTCCAACCCACCTTATGTTGATCAATGTGCCATGAGTCAACTACCGATTGAGTTTCGAAAGGAACCAGAGCTTGCGTTAGCGGGCGGTGAGGAAGGTGTCGATTTAATACAAAAAATTATAAAACAAGCGACGCATCATCTTAATACCGAGGGAATTCTATTAATGGAAGTGGGTCGCGACCGAGAAGTCATTGAAAAAATGTTTCCTGAAATACCCTTTACTTGGATTGAAACACCATCAGGTCATGACTTTGTTTTTCTAGTGACTCGAGAGGAACTTTGCTTAGGTTTAGCTGATTGAACCGGGGGCTCGACAGGGGACAAACCACATTGTTTCTCTAATTGGCTTACTTCATCATCTTTTAGCTCCAGCCATTTTCCACGCGTCAAGCGAGGAGGCAATATAACCCCACCGAATCTAATTCGTATCAAGCGAGAGACCTGATATCCAAGCGCTTCAAACATCCGTCTCACTAGCCGGTTTCTACCCTCTTTAACGATCACCTTATACCAACGATTTCGACCTTCCCCACCAATAGACTCGCAAGCCTCAAAGACACCGTGACCATCAGACAACTCCACACCAGACCGAAAAAGCTTGATTTGCTCATCAGACAATTGTCCAAAAATTCTTACGCTATATTCACGCTCCGTATCAAAGCTTGGATGCATCATCCTATTAGCCAATTCACCTGAGGTTGTAAAAATAAGTAGCCCACTCGTATTGAAATCAAGACGTCCGATCGCGATCCACTTAGCGTTCTTGGGTCTAGGTAGGTTTGCAAACACGGTTTGACGATCTTTTGGGTCGTCTCTAGAAACAATTTCCCCTTCAGGCTTGTGATAGAGAATGACTCTGGCTTTTCCACTACCGCTGATATCTACCCGCCGACGACCAAACTCTACTCGATCGAAGCTCGAAACACGCGTTCCCAAGGTGGCCACTTGACCATTGACCTTAATCAACCCCTGAGCAATCAACTCTTCCATTTTTCGTCGAGAGCCGATACCTGCCTGAGCCAATACCTTTTGAAGCTTTTGAGTCTCAGTCTTACTATCCGTAATAACCCTTTGAGAAGATTTGGTTTTTACCGCAATCTGGTCTTTACCATCTGGATCCGTTGCTCGGCGAGACCCTTTGGTCTTCAAAGGCTCTGTTTTGCTTGCTTTAGGCGCAGTAATTTGGGACTCGTTCACTGGAGCTTTTCGACGAGTCGGACGCCTTAATCCAGTGGCATCAGCGGTTCTAGATGTTTCTCGCCTTCGCGATCTTGTCATGATTTACTCCCAGCCCTTTTTGATGCTAATCAGCTGATTTTCGTTCGATGATACTCTGTGCGAGCGTACCGATATCCACGTA
>CAJQMS010000103.1 GCA_905479505.1 uncultured Burkholderiales Genera incertae sedis bacterium
GCTCTAAAACATATCCATGTATTGATGCATAACGATCACCTAAAAGTTGTTTTGCTGAGACAATTAACTGATCGATTACGTGCTCTGCATCATCAAACTGTGGCGCATTAAAAATCTCTAGTTGAGTTTCGACGGTATATCGATCGCCGTCTTTCTCCTTTAAAGACTCTGCCATATCCACTACATAATGGCCTTGATATCCATTAGTTGGAAAACGGACTTCCATTCCCACCAGTTCAAGATATCTTAACCACGTGGATACCGCCAAAATATCCATTTGTCGACCAGCATCGTTAACGTAATATTCCCGGGATACATCGTGCCCAGTGGCATCAAGCAAATTAGCTATGCTTGCGCCGTACGCCGCACCTCGACCGTGGCCGACGTGTAACGGTCCAGTTGGGTTTGCCGACACAAACTCAACCTGAACACGCCTGCCTTGACCCAAATCACTTTTTCCAAAATCTGCGCCGCTCTTTAAAACTTTTTGTACTACGCGCTGATGCGATTCATCACTTAGAAAAAAATTTATAAACCCTGGTCCTGCAACCTCGCTTTTCTTAATTAAAGAGAAGTTGGATAATTTTGAAATCACTTCTTGCGCGATTTCCCTCGGGTTCTTCTTAAGCTCTCGGGCAAGTTGCATAGCAACGTTACACGCATAGTCACCGTTCGCCGTTGACTTAGGGCGCTCTAGAGTCACCCTATCGGAAGAAATCTCTAGATCCATCTCCTCTAAGGCCGCGATAACCGCATCTCTTAGCTGATTAATTATTTCCATCGTATAGTTCATAACCACATCATTTTAGCTAAACACCGAACTCATACATCTATCGGATCAATATCAAACGCATATCTAACGCCGTTTTCTTTAATCGCATTAACTTCTGAAACCCAAACGTTCAGAAATTTTCTCATAACGCTCCGAGAGGTTGCTTGAATTAAAAGTTGCCCTCTGTACAACCCCGCCATTTTAAAAATAGGCGACGGGACTGCATCATACACGTCTAATTCAGCTATTTTGATTTTCAGAGCCTTTGTTTGTGCTAATGATAAAAAACTCCAGACACTGCTCTCTTTTTTTGCAGCTACTCTCAATAACGCCTGAAAACAATATGGTGGAAATAGAGCCTCTTTTCTTTCAGTTAACAATTTTTGAGCAAAATCATCAAAAGTCTCGTGAATTAAGGACTGATAGACCGGGTGCTGAGGAAATTCTGTTTGCAGGACCACTTTACCCTCGGTGGCGCCCCTTCCTGGCCTACCTGACACTTGCAACAACTGTTGATACAACCTTTCCGTAGCCCTAAAGTCACTGCTAAAAAGCGACTGGTCAGATCCAAGGATCACAACCAAAGAAAGGTTTGGGAAATCGTGTCCTTTAGCCAACATCTGAGTACCGACAATGATGTCAACTTCAGACTTTTCTATAACTCCCCTCATCTCCATAAAAGCACCCTTACGTTTTGTCGTATCACTATCAATACGCAGAATGGACACGTCCGGGAACTCAGCCTTTAAACTATCCTCGATTCGCTGGGTGCCCTGACCTAGCCCGATTAAATCTTGGTTACCACACGCTCCACACTGATTCGGCAACTTGCCCTGATAGCCACAATAATGGCAATGCATACGATGTGTGTGCTTATGTATTGTTAACTTCGCCGAGCAACGATGACACATAGCAACCCAATTACAAGAGGAACAAAAAAGAGCTGATGCATATCCTCGTCGATTCATAAATACCAGAGCCTGCTCGCCATTAGCGATACAGGACCTAATTGATTGGAGTATTTGGGGCGAGATACCGCGATTTTGACTGCGATCAACTGGAATTAACTCAATGCGCGGCAACGGACCTTGCGGGCGCTCGCTCAACACTAAACGCTCATATCGAGATTCAACCACATTAAAGTAAGTCTCTAAGGACGGGGTCGCCGAACCTAAAATAATAGGTACTTTTGCTTGACTCGCCACGCAAATAGCTAAGTCTCTAGCGCTATAACGCACACCCTCAATCTGCTTGTACGAAAGATCATGCTCCTCGTCAACGACAATGAGGCCCAATTTAGGTAACGCGGCAAATACAGCAAGCCGTGTCCCCAAAACTATCGGCGCTACGCCCAGTCGCGCCATTTGCCAATTTTGGAAACGTTCTCTATCGGTCATGCTGCTATTCAGCGTTACAACTTTCTGATGAGGAAACCGACTGCGCAACCGATACTCAAATTGAGGAGTTAAGTTGATTTCTGGCACTAAAACCAAAACCTGTTTTTTACGGCTTAAAGTTTCAGCCATAATTTCAAAATACACCTCAGTCTTTCCGCTCCCGGTTACACCATGAATCAACCAAGTTTGGTGAACTCCCAACTTAGCAATAACAGACTCGACCGCTAAGTTTTGCGCCTTTGTCAGCACAACTTCAGTGTGGCCTCCCTGGCCATCAGAATTAGTAATGTTTGGGTCGTGCTTAGGGACAGCTCGCTCGACCCGCCTTTCGATCCAACCTCTTTTTTCCCAATTTGCTAGCTCAGCTCTTGCGAGTGAATAAGCCGATAGCGCTTCGGGGAGAGTGATCCATCTATCCTCTTTAAACAAATCTAAAAGGCGATTTTTACCCCTTGCTCGTTTACTTAAATTATCCCCAACCTCTTGAACTCCGACCTTGTTCAGTTTAAAGACCACCTCTGTGAATTGATCAATAAAATTGACGCGTCGAACAGCAGTTGGCAAGCCTAGAAATAAAGCCTCGCCTTTTTGAACGCGGTAATAATTGGCAACAAACTGGCTCAAATAGAAATATGATTGGGATAAAGGCTCAAGGTCAAAAACTGTTTCGATTGTTTTTAACCGATGTGCGGCAACTGATGAAGTGAATGAAACTTGCTCTACTACACCAACCATTTTTTTATTTCGAAAGGGCACAACGACAATGGATCCCCTTCTTACCGAGTGGGCGCCAACTAAATAATCAAACGGCCCCTCTATCGGAACGTCTAGCTGAATTTGAGCAAAAGTCATAAGCTACGTATCCATTAATATCACTCAGGGAGCCGCGAGAAATAACTAACTTAAAATATCCGTAACACGCGTTAACTGTCACAGTTCGTTTACCGATTCAATGAGAGAAAATTATACGGCCGGGTGATAGCTCCGGCTCTGCTCGTGCACCGCCTCAACGAGCTCCAGTACGTTTTCAGGTGGGGTAAATTGAGACACTCCATGTCCCAGATTAAAAACATGCCCCGACCCTGATCCAAAATCAGAAAGTACATTTCCTACTTCTTTTTTTACTACGTCAGGGTTCGTCAACAGCACGGCTGGATCCATATTTCCTTGCAACGCAACGCGATCGCCTACTTTGGCTCTCGCTGAGCCTAGGTCAGTGGACCAATCGATACCCAAGGCATCTGCCCCCGTTCCGGCTAGCGCCTCAAGCCACTGGCCGCCGCCCTTAGTAAACACTACCCGCGGGATTACTTCGCCGTCCACCTCTCTAATCAAGCCATGACAAATTTGTTTTAAATTGTCGCATGAGAAGGTTTTAAAAGCTCTGGGGGTTAGCGAGCCTCCCCATGTATCAAAGATCATCACCGCATCGGCACCCGCTTGAATCTGAGCATTTAAATAAGCGATGACGGATGCTGAGGTTACTTCTAAAATCTTTTGAAACAAATCGGGACGCTGATAAGCCATTTTTTTAACTCGATGAAATTCCGTTCCGCCCTTCCCCTCAATCATGTAACACGCTAATGTAAATGGACTACCTGAAAAACCTATCAACGGCAAACGTCCACCAAGAGCTTTTTTGATAGACCGAACAGCATCCGTCACATAGGCCAATTGATCATTAGGGTCTATGGCCGATAACGATTCAATCTGTTTCTCATCCCTCAACGGACGTTCGAATTTAGGTCCCTCCCCATCAGCAAAATAAAGACCTAACCCCATGGCATCGGGAATCGTCAAAATATCTGAAAACAAAATCGCAGCATCGAGATTAAAACGGTCTAGTGGCTGCATCGTCACTTCTGTAGCTAATTCAGGATTTTTACAAAGATTTAAAAAAGAGCCAGCTTGGCTTCTAATTTTATTATATTCGGGCAGGTACCTGCCAGCCTGACGCATGATCCATACCGGCGTATAGGGAGTGGGTTTTCGAAGTAGCGCACGCAAGAAAACATCATTTTGAAGCTGAGCCACTAGGCACCTCTCTCTTTAAATTTGTTTAAACATATAAATACAAATACTCGCTATCGAGGTAGCTCAGTTTGGCCCATAAGCGCCTCGTCTATTGATCTCGCACACTGCCGACCTTCTCGTATTGCCCACACAACTAATGACTGCCCTCTGCGCATGTCACCCGCAACAAACACTTTCTCATGGGATGTTTTATAGTCCTCAGTATTCGCCTCAACGTTACCTCGGCTGTCCAACTTAACCCCTAAAGCGGATAATAATCCTTGGTGAACAGGATTCACAAAACCCATGGCAAATAAGACAAGGTCGGCCTTAATGTCAAACTCGCTATTAGCCATTTCCCGCATCTGCATACGACCATCATCACTTTTTTCCCACTCAAGCCGAGCGGCAACGAGCTTCTGAACACGACCGTCCTCGCCCTCAAAGCGCTTAGTTGTGACTGACCAATCACGCTCACACCCCTCCTCATGCGAGGAGGAAGTTCTTAATTTAATCGGCCATTCCGGCCAAGTAAGCGGTCGGTTTTCTTGCTCTGGCGGCATTGGCATCAATTCGAATTGAGTCACAGAGGCTGCGCCCTGCCGATTCGAAGTTCCTACGCAATCCGATCCAGTATCGCCACCGCCAATCACGACAACGTGTTTCCCAGTTGCAAGAATTTGACTATCGAGTTTGTCACCTGCCACAATCCGATTTTGTTGAGGGAGGAATTCCATCGCATAATGTACCCCTGTCAACTCCCGCCCAGACACTGATAAATCTCTAGGGATCTCAGAGCCCCCGGTTAACGCGATTGCGTCAAAATCTTTCAGCAACTTTTCGTGATTAACGCTGCTTTGAGAAAGGTTACTCACACCGGTAATTGGCTCGCCTCCGGACCCAACAAAAACGCTTGTTCTAAACTCTACGCCTTCTCGTTCCATCTGAGACACCCGGCGATCAATATGCGTTTTTTCCATCTTAAAATCAGGAATCCCATACCGGAGTAAACCCCCAACTCGGTCATTTTTTTCAAAAACAACTACGTCGTGACCAACGCGCGCAAGCTGTTGCGCACACGCAAGTCCGGCTGGCCCTGAGCCCACCACAGCGACGCGTTTCCCAGTCTTGACCTTTGGAGCCTGCGGTACGATCCAATCATTACTCCATCCTTTATCTACAATGGCATGCTCGATTGATTTAATTGCCACCGCCGAATCATTGATATTCAAAGTGCAAGATGCCTCACACGGTGCTGGGCAAATCCGGCCCGTAAACTCGGGAAAATTATTCGTAGAGTGTAATGTTTGTAGCGCTGATTGCCAGTCATGGCGGTAAACCAGGTCATTCCAATCAGGGATGATATTGTTCACTGGGCAGCCGCTTTGGCAAAATGGGATACCACAATCCATGCAACGCGCGCCCTGGCGAGAAGCCTCGTCATCTGAATGCGTGATGACAAATTCCTTATAATTCTTCGTCCTGGCGTCCACAGGAACGCTTGATTCATTGACCCGATCATGCTCCAAAAATCCGGTTGGTTTACCCATCCTACGCTGCCTCCCGTTCACTTTTATTAATTTGAGAAAGCTCAGTCAGAGCCCTTCGATATTCATGTGGAAATACCTTAACAAATCTACCTCTTGCTTCCTCCCATTGCGCTAGAATTTCCCTCGCAATGATGCTACCCGTTCGTCTTTCATGTTCAGAGACAAGCTGCCTCAACAATTCCTCGTCGCTTTTATCGCAGTGGAGATTTTCGTTTGGTTGCTCCTCCGTCTGAAGCACAGGCTCTAAATCAACCATAGATGGATTACATCGAAGATTAAAATGACCTTTCGGGTCGTATACGTAAGCGATCCCGCCGCTCATGCCCGCTGCAAAGTTTCTTCCAGTATCCCCTAAGACGACTACCGTACCCCCTGTCATGTACTCACAACAGTGATCACCGACCCCTTCAACGACGGCAGTTGCGCCACTATTTCTGACCGCAAACCTTTCTCCGGCGACACCTGAAAAATAAGCTTCTCCCTCTACCGCTCCGTACAACACGGTATTTCCAATCACAATATTTTTGTTAGAAGGTCCACTGAAGTCACTCGACGGATAAATGACAATGCGCCCCCCTGATAAACCTTTACCGACATAGTCGTTCGCATCGCCCTTCAAGTTAAAAGTAATTCCGTGTGCCAGAAAAACCCCGAAACTTTGACCGGCGCTTCCTTCCAAATTGACTGTAACTGTGTCATCGGGAAGGCCCGCATGCCCGTATCGAGTCACAACTTGGTTAGATAGCATAGCGCCTACACTTCTGTTCGCGCTAATGACTTTACTATCAATGTGCACGGCCTTTTGATTTTCGAGAGCCGGCTTTGATTGCTCAATTAAGGTATTGTCTAGGCCTTTCTCTAGACCGTGATCTTGTTGTTCACAATGTCGCCTAGCCACCTCATCCGACATCTCAGGTCGATAGAAAATCTTGGAAAAATCCAATCCCTTCGCCTTCCAATGATCAACCCCTTCTCGCATATCTAACAAGTCAGATCGGCCAATGATTTCATTTAGGCTTCTTACGCCCATACTCGCCATTATTTCTCGCATTTCCTGGGCGACAAAATGAAAATAATTTATAACGTGCTCCGGCTTACCAGAAAACTTCTCTCTGAGAATAGGGTCCTGGGTCGCGATACCAACAGGACACGTGTTTAGATGACATTTTCGCATCATAATGCACCCTTCCACCACCAGAGGTGCGGTTGCGAACCCGAACTCGTCTGCTCCAAGCAAAGCGCCTATGATCACATCACGACCAGTCTTCATCTGACCATCGACCTGGACAACAATCCGACCACGAAGTTGATTTAAGACTAAAGTTTGTTGCGTTTCCGACAACCCCAACTCCCAAGGTGCTCCAGCGTGCTTGATAGACGAGAGTGGCGAAGCGCCTGTTCCACCATCATAACCAGCAATTACCACATGGTCTGACTTAGCTTTTGACACACCCGCGGCGACCGTTCCAACACCAATTTCTGAGACCAGCTTAACGCTTACGGCTGCCTTTGGATTTGCATTTTTTAGATCGTGAATCAGTTGCGCTAAATCCTCAATGGAATAAATATCATGATGAGGTGGCGGCGAGATTAACCCCACCCCAGGAACCGAAAACCGCAACTTCGCAATGTATTGCGATACTTTATGTCCAGGCAGTTGACCGCCCTCTCCAGGTTTTGCGCCCTGAGACACTTTGATTTGAATTTGATCGGCATTGGCTAAATACTCTGCAGTCACACCAAACCGACCGGAGGCGACTTGCTTAATTTTAGACCGTAAAGTATCGCCTTTTTTTAACTGGACATCGCTAATAACGACATCCCCTAATAACTTTTTCGTACTTGTATCTGATGACACAGGTTTAAACCGTCCTGGATCTTCTCCACCTTCGCCAGTGTTCGATTTCCCCCCAATTCGATTCATAGCTATCGCTAGTGTCGAGTGTGCCTCGGTCGATATCGAACCCAGTGACATGGCACCTGTCGCGAACCGAGTGACGATAGCCGTCCAAGGTTCAACCTCGTCAATGGGAATAGCATTAGATAAAGGAGTAATTTGAAACAAACCGCGCAATGTCATGTGTCTGCGGTTTTGCTCATTGATCATCTCAGCATACTGTTTATACGTCGAATACTCATTCGTTCGCGTCGCTCTCTGGAGCGTTGCGACAGACTCAGGCGTCCACATGTGCGCCTCTCCACGGGTTCTATACGCATACTCACCACCTGCATCTAAAGCAGCGACCAACGTTGGGTCTTTTTCACTAAAACCCCGGGAATGCTCGTTAATCGTCTCTACCGCAATTTCCTCTAAACCTATTCCCTCAACATTACTTGATGTGCCCGTAAAAAAACGACTAACGAAACTAGTATTTAGTCCAATAGCTTCAAAAATTTGAGCCCCGCAATACGATTGATACGTGCATATGCCCATCTTGGACATCACCTTGTTCAACCCCTTACCGACCGCTTTGATAAAGTTTGTTTGATGTGTCAGGGTCTCTTGATTTGAACCAGCAGTCACCGTAGTAAGCGTTTCCATCGTCAACCAAGGATGAACGGCCTCTGCGCCATAACCAGCAAGAAGAGCAAAGTGATGAACCTCTCGTGCAGACCCAGTACTCACCACCAGTCCGGTTTTAGTTCTCAACCCGTTTCGCACCAAGTGATGATGAACGCTACTCGTTGCAAGCAATGCTGGGATGGCTGCCCTGGCGCTGTCGACGCCCTTGTCGCACAATATCAGTATCGTCTTACCATTTAGCACAGCGCGTTCAGCGCGCTTAGCAATTGTCGATAGCGCTAGCTCTAGGCCGCTTGGCCCCTCATCAACAGGGAACGTAATGTCAATAATTTCACTGTCGAACGCCCCTTGACTCAACTCAGAAATATTGACGAGAGAATCATAATCCTCAAAATTCAAAACCGGCTGCGAGAGCTCCAATCTTTTAAAAACTGTCTCATAATCAACCCCTAAAAGATTGGGCTTCGGGCCAACGTAAGATATTAACGACATCACTATCTCCTCCCGTATAGGATCTACGGGCGGATTAGTGACCTGGGCAAACAATTGCTTAAAATAACTGTATATCGATTTATTTCTGTCCGATAAAACTGCCAAAGGAGAATCATTTCCCATTGATCCAGTTCCCTCCTGACCGGACTTCGCCATTGGCATCAAAATAAATTTAATGTCTTCCTGTGTGAACCCAAAAGATTGCTGAAGGTCCAGAAGTTCGCTAGCTCCTCTTGGCGCATTAGTATTTTTAACACTATTCAAATCAGAGAGCACTATCTTCGACTGCTTTAAAAACTTGCCGTAATCACGCTCTGCAATCAAGGTCTCTTTAACCTCTTCGTCCCCGATAATTCGCCCCTGGATCGTGTCGATCAAAAGCATCTTTCCGGGCTCCAACCGCCATTTATGAGCAATATTTTTTTCCTCTATCGGCAACACTCCAACCTCAGACGACATGATCACTAAATCGTCTTTTGTCACCAAATAACGTGCTGGCCTTAAGCCATTACGATCAAGAGTGGCGCCAATTTGAACCCCATCAGTAAAAGCTACCGCCGCTGGCCCATCCCACGGCTCTAGAATAGGCGCATGATATTCAAAAAAGTTTTTTCGGTCCGCACTCATTAATGAATTACCCGACCATGCCTCCGGGATTAACAACATCATTGCTTGCGCTACGGAGTATCCGGACAAAACGAGCAGCTCCAGGGCATTATCAAAGCAAGCAGAGTCAGACTGTGCTTCGTCTATAAGTGGCCAAAGCTTTTCAAGATCATCGCCAATTATTGGAGATGAGAGAGCCTGCTCTCTAGCTTTCATCCAATTTAGGTTCCCACGCAGGGTATTGAATTCGCCGTTATGACCGATCATTCTGAAAGGGTGTGATAGCTCCCAACTTGGAAACGTATTCGTAGAAAAGCGCTGGTGCACAAGCGCCAGGGCGGAGGTAAACCGAATATCCATCAAATCTAAGTAGTAGTCCCCGACTTGGCTAGCGAGTAACATTCCCTTGTACACTAGGGTCCTTGCAGACATCGACGATAAATAAAATCCACCTGCGCCCACTTCTTTTAAAGTTTTAACTTGACGCTCCGCAAGTTTACGAATCACGAAAAGTTTGCGCTCGAAATCTTGCACCGACTGGCAGCCGGGCCCTCGGCGAATAAAAATCTGTCGAATGACCGGCTCTACATCTCTGGCCGTCTGACTTATTCCCGAGCCGTCGACCGGCACGTCTCGCCAACCAAGCACCGCTTGACCTTCGTCTTTCGTTAAACCCTCTATTGCCTTTTGAATCTCAAACCTGATGGACTCTTCTTGAGGCAGAAAGACCATGCCAATACCGTAAGCGCCAACCGGAGGCAATTCAAATGCCAAGTCTGTTTTGCTACGAAAGAATTCATCAGGAATCTGAACCAAAATTCCAGCGCCATCACCCAACAATGGATCAAAACCAGTCGCACCGCGGTGAGTTAAATTATCCAGAACCTGCAGGCCCTGTTCCACTATGTGGTGACTTTTCTCCCCTTTAATATGGGCTACAAACCCAACACCACATGCATCGTGTTCATTTGCGGGATTGTAAAGCCCTTGCGCCGCAGGTTTAACGAACTTAGTCAAAATCTTGCCTCTCTCAATTTCATTCATCACACAAAAAACTATAAAAACCTAAAGAATAACCCCATACACACCAAATCCGGCTTTTGACCGGATTTGGGTACGACCCACTATG
>CAJQMS010000104.1 GCA_905479505.1 uncultured Burkholderiales Genera incertae sedis bacterium
TTTGGTCTTCAAAGGCTCTGTTTTGCTTGCTTTAGGCGCAGTAATTTGGGACTCGTTCACTGGAGCTTTTCGACGAGTCGGACGCCTTAATCCAGTGGCGTCAGCGGTTCTAGATGTTTCTCGCCTTCGCGATCTTGTCATGATTTACTCCCAGCCCTTGTTGATGCTAATCCGCTGATTTTCGTTCGATGATACTCTGTGCGAGCGTACCGATATCCACGTACTCAATTTCTCCACCCGCGGGAACTCCCCTCGACAATCTGGTCACAGTTAAATCAAGTGGAACAAGTTTCTCGCTGATGTAATGCGCCGTTGCCTCACCCTCATTCGTAAAGTTTGTCGCAACAATCACTTCCTTCACGACCCCATCGCTAACACGGGAGATCAATCGATCTAAGCCAATTTCCTTTGGGCCGACACCGTCCAACGGAGATAAACGACCCAGAAGAACGAAATAACGCCCCCTAAAGGACTGTGTTTGCTCAATTGATTGGACGTCGGATGGCATTTCAACAACACACATGACACTGTCATCCCGATTAGTGGACTGGCAAAGATTACAAACCTCTTGTTCTGAGAAATTATTACACCGCTCGCAATGGCCAACATGACTTAACGCATTAATCAATGCTTCGGCAATATCGTGGGCCGCGTCTTTGTCGTGTTGCATTAGGTGAAAGGCCATGCGTTGCGCTGCCTTAGGACCAACCCCTGGCAATTTTTTTAACGCATCAATCACTGCCTCAAGGGCCTGGGGTGTTTTCATCTGTGGTCGGTTAATTTAATTAAAACGGTAACTTCATACCTGGGGGCAGCCCTAAACCACCACCAACCGCTGACATCTTTGATTGAGTCATCTCCTCTACTTTTCTATTCGCATCATTCATTGCTGCGGCGATCAAGTCCTCTAACATCTCCTTGTCATCCTCCATAAGGCTCGGATCAATATGAATTCTTCTCACGTCATGACGACCCGTCATGGTTACTTTAATAAGTCCCGCTCCGGCTTCGCCTTCAACTTCCATTCCAGCGATCTCATCTTGGGTTTTTTTTAACTTTTCCTGCACTTCCTGGGCTTGTTTCATAAGCCCGCCTAATTGCCCTTTAAACATTTCCTCTCCAATTGATATTTTGTTGAATAGATAAGTATACGTATTGTAAAGCTACTTAGTCGTTCGAATTGAACCCGAGACTAAGGTGCCTCCTAAATCTTCTTTTAAACTTTTAACGAATGGGTCATTCTCTAAATCTCGTGTTGTTTGATCCAATTGCTTTTTGCTATCAACCATTTGATCGACTAAAAGCGTGTCCCCGCCAGCGCCAACTTTTATTTCGAGACGGCATGCCTTGTCGACGTATTGCCGAATCAAATCCTGTAGCTTGTTCCGATAGCGGTCTTCAAGAAGGTGCTTATGTTCGGGGGCAAGCGACAACTTTAAAGTCCCGTTTATATAATCTTGGAACTCAGAATTTTCGGCAAGCATTTTTGCCATTCCAGAGGATACTTTTGCTGATACAAAACTCTTCCATTCCGAGTTAGTTTTTAAGTCAATCTTACCAGGACCTTTCTCAGAGTCGTCAGGTTTCCTTTTTCTCACCACTTTTGAACTACCAGTAGCTTTTGGACTATCGGCAGGAACTGATTTTTCTTTTACTGGAGTTTTAAGGCTCTTAGACTCGCTGCTAGAATGTCTTGAGGGCAAAAACGCCATCATTCGCAGCAACACCATTGTGAAACCGACTTTATCGGTAGGCGCTAAAGGTAAATCACGTTTACCGATAGTCGCAATTTGATATAGTAATTGAATGTGCTCAGCATCCGCACGACTGGTTAGCTGCTGATAGGCATCGATTAAATCCTCATTTAGCCCTTGTGGAGCGAATGAAAAAAGTGATAATTTTTGCAATAACGTAGCCATCTCATCGAGAACAAAAGCAAAAGAAGCTCCCAGACGCTCAATCTCATCAATCAACTGAACTAATTCATTGGCTTTTTTGTCGATCACCAACTCCAAAAGCGCTCGCACCAAAGACTCGTCAACAACTCCTAACATGGACTTGACCGAGTTGACCTCAACTTTCCCATCGCCTTGAGCAATAGCTTGATCTAGTAACGAAAGACCGTCCCTCAAACTACCTTTCGCATATTGGCTCAATAATTCCAAACCAGAAAGATCAAAGTCGACACCTTCTTCTCCCAAAATCTTCTTCATCTGCTCTTCAATTACCGGAACAGGTATTGGTTTCAAGTTGAATTGCAAGCACCGCGAAAGAACAGTGATCGGTACTTTTTGTGGATCGGTCGTTGCAAGAACAAATTTAACGTGCTCAGGAGGCTCCTCAAGAGTCTTCAGCATTGCGTTAAATGCGGAACGAGACAGCATATGGACTTCGTCAATAATGAATATTTTAAATTCACCAACCGTAGGCCTGTAAGTCGCCGTCTCTAGCAAATCTCGCATATTATCGACTTGTGTATTAGACGCCGCATCAAGCTCAATCACGTCGACAAATCGTCCCTCATCGATTAGTAAACAGGAGTCACATTTTCCACACGGGTCTGCGTTGTTTAATGCCGAACAATTCAACGCTTTAGCAATAATCCGAGCAAGCGTTGTCTTTCCTACACCTCGGGTTCCGGTAAAAAGCCAAGCGTGATGAACGCGACCCTGTATGAGGGCATTTGTGAGCGCAGTCACGACATGGTCTTGCCCGACCAACTCTGTGAAAGTTTTAGGTCGCCACTTACGTGCTAGAGCTAAAGACATTTCAGTTTAAATCCTTCACAACATCAGGAAAACGCATTTGAATGAGGGCGGCGAGCCAAACCCCCGGCACTTACAAATCATAGCTGTGGCTGCTTCCTTCCGGCCCTGACCAGGTTCACTACTTTGCAATGCGGGGAGGCCCGCCATAACTTTAAAATTGATTAACTTAACTTACGCCTTAGTTTACCTTGGTTCAACAATTTATGCTGATACCACCGGGATCTGAGCAATCTTACTTTTCCACAATTTAGGACCAGTTTTATGAACAGACTCCCCTGAACTATCCACCGCTACAGTGACCGGCATATCTTGTACTTCAAACTCATAAATAGCTTCCATACCTAGCTCTTCAAAGGCCACCACTCGAGACGACTTAATAGCCTTAGAAACTAGATAAGCAGCACCTCCTACAGCCATCAAATACACGGCTTTGTGTTTCTTTATAGCTTCGATTGCTGTGGGTCCACGCTCCGCTTTTCCGACCATTCCAAGTAAACCCGTCTTTGACAGCATCATGTCGGTGAACTTATCCATCCGGGTGGACGTTGTTGGGCCAGCTGGCCCGACAACCTCGCCATCAATAGGATCCACAGGTCCGACATAGTAGATAAACCTACCTTTAAAATCCACGCCCTCCGGTAACCCCTTACCGCTGTCGAGTAAATCTTTAATGCGCTTATGTGCTGCGTCACGACCCGTCAACAGCTTTCCGTTAAGCAATAGGGTCTCGCCAGGTTTCCAACTGGAAATTTCCTCCGGGGTCACCGCATCCAGATTTACTCGTTTCGCGTCCTCCGAAGCGCGCCACTGAACCGGTGGGTAATCATCCGGTGATGGTGGCACTAGGGCTACTGGGCCGGATCCATCGAGCGTGAAGTGGGCGTGCCGGGTGGCTGCACAATTAGGAATGACCGCCACTGGCAAAGAAGCAGCATGGGTCGGATAGTCACGTATTTTCACATCCAATACAGTCGTCAGGCCACCAAGGCCCTGTGCGCCAATACCTAGAGCATTCACTCGGTCATAAATCTCAATTCTAAGCTCCTCTAACCTCGATTGCGGCCCTCTCGATTTAAGAGCCTGCATATCGATTGACTCCATTAAAGATTCTTTCGCCATGAGCATTGCCTTCTCAGCGGTCCCGCCCACACCGATTCCTAACATGCCTGGTGGACACCACCCAGCACCCATTGCAGGCACGACGTCCACAATCCAATCAGCCAAACTGTCTGAGGGCATTAGTGTCGTGAATTTAGCCTTGTTCTCAGAGCCACCGCCTTTGGCTGCAACGGTGATTTCAATATCACTTCCAGCTACCACTTCGTAGTGAATGACCGCAGGGGTGTTATCACGCGAGTTCACCCGTCGATTTGCGGGATCCTTAACAACCGAGGCTCTTAGCTTATTATCTGGATGCGTATAGGCACGACGCACCCCCTCGTGGATCATCTCATCTACAGTCATCGTGGCACCAGACCATTTAACCTCCATACCTAGCTTCACAAAAACGACCGCCAACCCAGTGTCCTGACACATCGGTCGTCGCCCTTGTGCACTCATTTTTGAGTTCGTCAAAATTTGAGCAATGGCGTCCTTCGCTGCAGAGGACTCCTCCCGTTCGTAGGCTAAAGCCAGCGCGTCGATATAATCTTTGGGATGGTAGTAGGAGATGTATTGAAACGCGTCAGCGACGCTTTCGATCAAATCGTCCTGTTTAATTGCCGCCATTATCAAGCCCCTTACCGTTTTTATCGTGGATTTTGAGTCATATTATAAATCACTCACCGACATTCGACCCAAGACACTCTATTGACGCCGTATGTAAAAGTAGTGAGCAGCCCTAGAGAGTCTTCGTCATAGATCGTTTTAGACGTTATAATTTAGGATTAGAGCTTTAAACAGCTGCTCAAAAATCGTTGTCACGCTA
>CAJQMS010000105.1 GCA_905479505.1 uncultured Burkholderiales Genera incertae sedis bacterium
GAAGGATTTCGGTCTCAGGGTTGATGTCTTCTGAGCCAAATCGTGTTCTGATCCAATCTCCAATTGTTGATCTCAGTTCAGTAGATCCCTGAGTAGTGGGGTACCGAGCAACCTCGCCGACGTTGTCTTCAAGCGCCTTCAAGATGACTTCTGGCGTTTCGTGTTGGGGTTCCCCGATGGATAAGCGAATGAGAGGATGATTTTCGCTCGGTTCAATTTGATCAAGAATTTTAGAGAATTTTTGAAATGGGTATGGCTGTAACTTTTCGAGCAAAGGATTCATTGTTTTATTCAACTAGCTTTATTTAGTTTTTTATATTGAATAGATATTGTTTTGTTTCGTACTTAATTATCCGTGTCTTTTTCTTAATTGATTTTACGTCATTTACGTAAAAAGGTCGTAGTACAAGCGTCCTAATAATTCTCTAATTACGTTGAAGCTGCCGTTAAGACCGCCGGTGGATGGAATGAAACTCATCGGTGTTATTTTTGACGAGGTTCCGTTGAAATCGACAGGGAAGGGCGTGACAACGAAGCCAGCTTGTTCAAACAATCGCGACGCTCTAAGCATATGAAAAGCCGATGTGACAAGCGTAATACGTTCATATTGCCCAGCTATTAACTGCTCTACTGCATCAGCTTCTTGCGCAGTATTTTGAACCTCGGATGTAACTAATATATTATCCTTAGGCACTCCAAATTCGATGGCTTTTTTCCTAAGGAATATTCCCTCGGTGAGAGTTCCCGAGTCCCAGGGAAGTCTGCCTCCAGTAAATATCACGGTCGGTGCTTTCCCATGCTTAAAGAGTTGGATGCCACCGAAAAATCGATTCGGGTTACCCCATTGGATGACATATTCGTCGGCGGTTTTGATGATCCCGATGCTTCCACTCAGGACTACAATTGCATCAGTCGGCGGGATGTCTTTTGCATTTAGGAGGACGTAGTCTGACTCTAGATAGTGCCATAATTTATTTGCCGTAAATGGCAGACTTAGCAGACTTAGAGCGATCGTTGCGATTAGCAAGCCCCTCAGCTTGTATCGAAGGGAATATAGGAACACAACTCCGAGGAAGAGGAATAACGGTGACACAAGGAGAGGGAGAATTTTGTGGAGGTAAATTGTCACGACAGTTTGTTAGTTGTCTGAACCGATAAGGGCAGCTAACAAGACTTTTCTCCCTTCGCCGGCCACGATATTAAATGTACGGCAGGCAGAAACTGTGGTCATGACTTCATAAGGCAGTAAGCGACTCAAAAGCCGTGTGATGTCAGGTGTTAATGTTGTAAACTTATCTCCAGTGCCAATGAGCAGTAACTCATAGCCTTTGGTGGGTAAATTTTGAATTGCGTCGGCGCCTATTGATTTGTTTGTGACTACCCAATCGGTGACTGCATTGTCGGTGCCCACGAGAAAAGGGTAGTTGATTCGAGTCTCGTCAAGCTCAACGTAGTGCGAGGTTACCTCAGTGATTTTGACGATGTCGAGACCGCTCTGAACTGCTATTTTCATATTCTATCCTTGATGCTAAGGTGCGTGCGCTGCTTATTTTTTTGCTGGCATATAGCATATCAGTTAAACTTAGCAAAATATTGGCACGAAATTCATGACTGTGTCTGGTAACCATTATAAATAAGCGCGTATGTCTGTTGAATTCTCTCGTATAAAAAGACTTCCACAATATGTTTTCAACATAACAGGGGAGTTAAAGATGGCCGCGCGCCGCAGGGGGGAGGACATCATCGATTTGTCGATGGGGAACCCTGACGGACCTACACCACCCCATATTGTTGAGAAGCTTGTTGAGGCGGCTCGGCGACCTTCTAATCATGGTTACTCGATATCCAAAGGTATTCCACGATTGCGTCAAGCGATCACCAATTGGTATGCGGACCGATATGACGTCAACCTTGACCCTGAATCCGAGGCGATTGTTACCATTGGATCTAAGGAAGGAATCGCACATCTCGCTCTGGCGACGCTAGATCGCGGTGACATCGTCTTGGTTCCGAATCCGAGTTACCCCATTCACATTTACGGTCCAGTAATTGCGGGTGCTGACATCCGTCATGTGAAGAACACGCCTGATGTGGATTTTTTCGAGGAATTACAAAGAGCTCTGGTTGAATCTTTTCCAAAGCCAAAAATGATGATTGTTAACTTCCCGGGTAATCCAACGACGCAGTGCGTTGACCTGTCTTTCTTTGAAAAGCTTTTGGAAATTGCGCGTGAACATGGAGTTTACGTAGTCCATGATTTGGCTTACGCGGATATCACTTTCGACGGTTATAAAGCACCTTCTATTCTTCAAATTCCAGGCGCTAAGGATGTTGCAGTTGAATTTTTTACGATGTCCAAAAGTTACAACATGGCTGGTTGGAGAATTGGTTACATGGTTGGCAATCCGGATTTAGTTGCCGCGTTATCTCGAATTAAAAGTTATCACGATTATGGGACGTTTACACCTTTACAAATCGCATCTATTGTCGCACTCGAAGGTCCGCAAGAATGTGTCGAGGACATCAGAAAAACATACGAGAATCGGCGTAATGTGATGGTCCAAGGCCTTCATGAAGCCGGCTGGAATGTGGATATACCAAAAGCTGCGATGTACATTTGGGCCAAAATCCCTGAAGCGTATAAGCATCTCGGTTCTTTGGAGTTTTCTAAACGGTTACTGACGGACGCCAAACTTGCGGCAGCTCCTGGAGTGGGCTTCGGAGAGTATGGAGACGATCATGTTCGCTTAGCCTTAATTGAGAATGAGGCTCGTATCCGGCAAGCTACTCGAGGAATTAAAGATATGTTTCGTAAAGACGGCATATATAAACCTTCAGATGGAAAAAGTTAATCGGGATCAAACTATGTGAAATATTTTCAGTAATGTTCGTTAGATTCCAAATTTGAGGTACGCGAGGTTGTTTGAATGAAGAGAGTAAGATTAGGTTTGTTGGGTGTGGGAACGGTTGGTAGAGGTGTAGTCGACGTACTCAACAGAAATGGTGATGAAATTCTTAGGCGAACTGGCTATGAAGTCATTGTGAGCGCCGCAAGTGCGAGAAACCTCGAAAATGCATCGCAGTTTCTTGGCCCAGCCGTCAAACTTCACAAGGACCCTCTCGACGTTGTTAAAGATGAGAACGTAGACATCGTAATTGAGTTGATGGGTGGTATCACGACGGCGAGAGCAGTGATAGAGGAAGCAATTTCTGCAAAGAAGCCTGTTGTGACAGCGAATAAAGCATTGATAGCCGAATATGGTAATGATCTGTTTTCTCGAGCGAATGCCGCAGGATCAATAATCGCATACGAGGCGGCTGTGGCTGGAGGTATACCTATCATTAAATCTTTGAGGGAGGGGTTAACCGCGAATCGAATAGAGTCGGTTGCAGGTATCGTAAACGGAACCACGAATTTTATCCTCTCGGAGATGAGAGACAAGGGGCTGTCGTTTGAGGAGGCGTTAGCTGATGCTCAACGATTGGGATACGCTGAGGCTGATCCAACGTCTGATGTGGAGGGACTCGACGCGGGACAAAAACTCGCGATTATTGCATCGCTCGCGTTTGGTATTAGGATTCAGCCAGAAAGAGTCCATTGTGAAGGTATTACTAATCTTACTGAGAGTGACCTTCGGGCGGCTGAGGATTTTGGGTATCAAGTGAAATTGCTTGCTATAACGAAGAAAAGAAGCAATGGCTTCGAGCTTAGAGTGCATCCTACTTTGGTTCCCGCAAAATGTGTTATCGCTAGTGTTGATGGCCCGATGAACGCAGTTTTAGTCAACAGTGACGCTTTGGGCCAAACGTTGTATTACGGTGCTGGTGCAGGTGCTGAGCCAACAGCCTCAGCTGTGATTGCAGACATTGTGGATGTGATTCGATTATCGAATGCAGACAAACAAGCCCATGTCCCCCATTTCGCCTTTCAGCCTGATAATCTCAGTGATCATCCGATTTTGGATATGGGGGAGGTTGAGTCCTCTTATTATCTCAGAGCCCTGGTTCGGGATGAGCCAGGTGTACTGTCCGACATTTCGGGTATTTTGGCGGATTATGAGGTTTCTATTGAGGCTATGCGGCAACGGGAATCTGACGCAGATACCGAGGGTGTTGATATTGTTATCTTCACGCACAAAACAAAAGAAAGTTCAATTAACGCTGCGCTGGCTAAAATCACTGAACTTGACGCGATCTACGAGACGCCGTCACGTTTGCGTATTGAGTTACTCTAGATTTTTATGCACAAAGTTAAATAGGGACAAAATGTCGAATTCTCACTACACCGGGTTAATTAACAAATATCGAGAGCGACTTCCTGTCAGCGATTCGACAAGGGTAATAAGTTTAAATGAAGGTAATACCCCGATGATCGAGTTAAAGAATTTGCCAGCCCAATTGGGGTGGAAGCAGCAGATTTTTTGCAAATTTGAAGGTTTGAATCCGACTGGTTCATTCAAGGATCGAGGGATGACAATGGCGGTCACCAAAGCCGTTGAGGCTGGAGCAAAAGCCATCATATGTGCGTCAACCGGAAACACATCAGCGGCCGCCGCCGCCTATGCCGCGCGGGCGGGTATTAAAAGTTTTGTGTTGATTCCGGATGGGAAAATTGCTTTAGGAAAATTGTCACAAGCGATGATGCACGGGGCGACTGTCATTCAAATTAGAGGTAACTTTGACGATGGAATGAGGTTGGTTCAAGAACTTTCCTCTAGCATGCCGTTAAATCTTGTTAATTCGATTAATCCATATCGGCTTCAGGGACAAAAAACTATTTCATTCGAAGTCATAGAGGCACTTGGAGATGCGCCCGACTACCACGTGATGCCTGTCGGAAATGCGGGGAATATTTCAGCGCATTGGATAGGTTATAGCGAGGCTGCTGGAAAGCCCTGCGGTAGTTGTAATCTTTGCGATGGGACGTGCGCCTATCCGGGAAGCAAGCTAAGCACAAAACGGCCTAAGTTAGTTGGCTACCAGGCCTCTGGAGCGGCACCTTTTTTGCGAGAAAGCATGGTAGACCAACCAGAGACGGTAGCAACAGCTATCCGTATAGGACATCCTGTCTCTTGGGATTTGGCATGGGCCGCGCAGAAGGAGTCCGGTGGATGGTTCGAGGAATGTTCAGACGACGAGATTCTATCCGCACAGAAACTTTTAGCAAAATGCGAAGGTATTTTTTGTGAACCAGCCTCTGCTATAACTATTGCAGGACTTTGTAAGGACATTGCTGAGGGGCGTTTCAAAGAAAATTCCAAAATCGTGTGTACTTTAACGGGTCATGGGTTAAAAGATCCCGATACAGCGATAGCCCAGAGCGATGCCCCGGTTCTAGTCAATGCGGAGCGGGATGAAATTGGTGCAATAATCAGTCAGCATCTTTGATAACCTTATTTTACGGCTTGAAGTTGCCAAACGAAGTGAGAAATAGATCGTTTTACATATTTTTTGTGCGCATTTTTTAGTCGATTAATAAGACTTCGTTCTGCTGTTTGGGAGTATTTTGGGTATATTCGTTGCGCTTCGATCGCTAAAAAATGTCCATGAAACCCATATCTTTGAGCGTCTGGTTTTGAACCACAAAAGTATTGATGGGTGCCTTCGGTAATAATGTTGACGTGAGTGGGGTCTTGAAATGCCTCAGGTGATGGGTACGCGGGTGTCGATGCATAAAATAAACCGCCCGGTTTGAGGACTCGAAAAATTTCATTCATCAATTCTATGAATGGATTTATGATGAGTTTTTTTTGATGATCCACCGATTGTCTTGGAATGTGCTCCAAAACATCGAACGCTGAAACAGAGTCAAAATAGGAGTCCTCAAAAGGAATTGGCTCACACACTAAGTTACAACTTCTGAAGTGGTCGTTGATTGTTTCAGATTCTAAGGATAGATCAACACCAAATAGTTCGTTGGCGGCGTATGGGTTTCTCGGATTGTTTCCACATCCAAGATCTAAATGTCTATCGCGTTTATTTTTTATTGTCATGTGTTTTATACCAACTCAGAAAGTTAAACGCATGGAAAGATCCACCGCTTTAAGATCTTTTGTGAGGCCGCCAACAGATATGCGGTCAACGCCAGTTTCTGCAATTACCACTAATGTGCTCAAGGTAATCCCCCCAGACGCCTCAAGTAGCGCGCGGCCATTTGCAAGCGCCACAGCCGTTGCCATTTCTTCGATC
>CAJQMS010000106.1 GCA_905479505.1 uncultured Burkholderiales Genera incertae sedis bacterium
TTGGCAAACAAGTTATTACTGGACCGTCTATCCACAATTTTGATGAAGTTGTAAGGCAAGGTAGTTTGGCTGGCGTCGTCCATCAAGTCCAAAATACCAAGGAAACAATAACAATTGCGAACGGATTACTCTTGGATGAGCATGTCCTAGGTTTAAAGAAAAAAATTGCTATTAAATTTACTGAGAAGAATGCTGGCGCACTTGAAAAAACAATGGCCTACTTGATATCTCAGAGGCAATCATGGCGAGACTAATAGTGTGAAGTGTTCAGGCAGAAATCAATATATCGACACTTAAATCGTGATTTTCACGTGGCAAGGATGAAACAAGCTGTAACGAAAATGCCGCGGCTACCGCAGTAGCTCCGGAAGATAATTTCGAAATAACGTTATCGTAGTACCCGCCACCATAACCCAGTCGAACACCCTGATTAGTAAAAGCGACTCCTGGCACTAGGACAAAATCGATCATGCTGACCTGGATTAATTCACAAATCAATGGATTAGGTTCACGAATACCCCAGCGTCCCTCCGAAAGTTGGTTGATTTCGCCATTCCACTTGTGAAAAGAAAGTGACCCGCTAACTTTGTCAACCCTTGGAAGAACTAGAATTTTTCCGAGACGCAATGATTCATCAACAAAGGCATCCGTTAAGAATTCACTCCCAAATGACATGTATGCCGCAACGACGCGAGCATCCTGAAATGCTTCTAAAGCAAAAATTTCACTTGAAATAACAGCAGATGCCCGAGTTATCTCAGCCGTCGACATCTGGTCACGATCACTTAAGACTTTCTTTCGTAATTCGATTTTCTGTTTTTTGATATTCATAATCGAGACATCAGGCTAAGACAAAACTCTATTCAATTTGAATTTCTCGAATTCACAATTTTGATCAAACTTAAATACGAGCTCATTCCACTCACATTTTAATTTAGTCTCCCTCAGCTCGTTAGTCTGCACTATACTATTGACATCAACTGACTTTATTTTATAAATTTTCCGTTCCAGTTTAAGGAGTTATGAATGAACGCGAACCCTAAGTTTCTCAACTCAGAGGCACAGATCGATCAAGCCTCGACATCTGCTTTCCCCAACTCTAGGAAAGTATACGCAGCTGGTTCGGCGGATGACATAAGAGTTCCGATGAGAGAAGTCCGACAGTCAGCTACTGCTGGGGTTGACGGCAACGAGGAGAATCCTCCGATTTTCGTATACGACACGTCAGGGCCTTATACCGATCCCGAGGTGAAAGTTAATATTCAAGAAGGTCTAGCTGCGCTACGCAAGCCATGGATCGATGCAAGAAACGATACGGAGCTGCTCAACGGCCCCACTTCCGAATACGGAATAGCGAGACTACACGATGAAGAGTTAGAGGCCTTAAGATTTAAACTCCACAGAAAACCACGTAGAGCGTTAGCTGGCAAAAATGTCACACAAATGCACTATGCCCGACAAGGGGTCATCACACCAGAGATGGAATTCATCGCGATCCGTGAAAACCTCCAAAGAGAAAAATACCTCTCCAGACTTTCGGAACCTCAAAGACGACTCATTGGCAAGCAGCACTCCGGTGAGGCGTTCGGAGCAAATATTCAATCCAGCATTACCCCTGAGTTCGTCAGAGAAGAGGTTGCGTTAGGAAGAGCTATTATTCCAGCCAATATTAACCATCCAGAGACAGAGCCAATGATTATTGGTCGTAATTTTCTTGTGAAAATTAACGCCAATATAGGTAACTCTGCTGTTTCGTCGGGGATACAAGAAGAAGTTGAGAAAATGACATGGTCTACTCGGTGGGGAGGCGATACAGTCATGGACCTCTCAACTGGTAAACATATTCACGAGACACGGGAATGGATTATTCGAAACTCGCCCGTACCGATCGGCACAGTGCCGATTTATCAAGCTCTTGAAAAAGTTGACGGAAAAGCGGAAGAATTATCGTGGGAAATTTTTAAAGACACCCTTATTGAACAAGCCGAGCAGGGTGTTGATTATTTCACTATTCACGCAGGAGTGCGACTTCCATTCATTCCTATGACTGCAGAGAGAATGACCGGCATCGTCTCGCGAGGTGGCTCCATCATGGCTAAATGGTGTTTATCACATCATAAAGAAAGTTTCTTATACGAGCATTTCGAAGATATATGTGAAATCATGAAAGCTTATGACGTCTCTTTCAGTCTCGGTGACGGCCTTCGCCCGGGCTCCATCTACGACGCCAATGATGAAGCTCAACTATCAGAACTGAAAACTCTCGGCGAATTAACTCAAATCGCTTGGAAACATGATTGCCAAGTCATGATCGAAGGCCCTGGACACGTTCCCATGCATATGATTAAAGAGAATATGGACCTGCAACTTGAGCACTGTGGAGAGGCTCCATTTTATACGCTAGGACCTTTGACAACAGACATTGCACCGGGCCATGACCACATCACATCTGCCATTGGCGCCGCAATGATTGGTTGGTACGGCACAGCGATGCTTTGTTACGTCACTCCTAAAGAGCACCTTGGCTTGCCTGACAAAAACGATGTAAAGGAAGGCATCATGGCTTACAAGCTTGCGGCCCATGCGGCAGACCTTGCGAAGGGGCACCCGGGAGCTCAGATTCGAGATAATGCGCTGTCTAAGGCCCGATTCGAATTTCGCTGGGAAGATCAATTTAATCTGGGACTTGACCCTGAAAAGGCAAAAGACTTTCACGATCAAACTCTTCCGCAAGAAGGAGCGAAATTAGCTCATTTCTGCTCTATGTGTGGTCCACACTTTTGCTCCATGAAAATCACTCAAGATGTAAGGGATTATGCCAATCAACAGGCGACAGACGGAATGAAGCAAAAATCCAAAGAATTTGTAGAATCAGGAAGTGAGATATATAAAAAAGCCTAAGGAAGTTGGGAGGTGACTATTTAACAGCCGCCCAATCAAACCGTCTGATCTCAAAAATAAAAAAACACTGACACAAACGTGGATAGCACCCTCAACGTAATCCTAATCGGGATATTAGAAGGTCTGACTGAATTCCTTCCAATATCCAGTACAGGCCACTTGATTATCGCCTCAAGCTTTCTCTCCCTTAATGGGGCGGAGGTGAAAGCATTCTTAGTTGTTATTCAGCTAGGGGCAATCCTCGCCGTTTGCTGGCATCAAAAGCAAATCATCTACCAAACGTTAAAGGAATTACCCAAGAAAAAGTCGGAAAGTTTCGCGGTGAAAATCCTTGCTGCTTTTGTCCCAACCGCGTGTATTGGCTTAGTTTTTTATGACCTAGTAAAAACATTTTTATTTTCTCCTATTTCTGTTTCCTTAGCACTTATATTGGGCGGCGTGCTCATTATTACGGTTGAAAATAAGAATCAAAATTCACAAGACACTAGGCTTGAGAATATAACGATCTTTCAAGCAATAAAAATTGGCTTTTTCCAATCTATTGCCATTTTCCCAGGCGTCTCTCGGTCAGGAGCGACAATCATTGGCGGGCTCACTCTAGGGTTATCAAGAAAAACCGCCACTTTATTCTCTTTCTTGCTTGCTATTCCAACGATGTTTGCAGCTACGGTTTTCGATCTCGCCAAAACGCCAGAACTATTAACTCCGGAGTCTCTTCCAGCGCTTTCAATTGGCTTTTCTGTTGCTTTTATCACGGCGCTTCTAACCGTGAAACTTCTTGTTAGTTTTGTGTCTCGCCACAGCTTTAAGCCCTTTGGGTACTACAGAATAATATTCGGCGTGGCTATTTTGCTAACTTGGGCAACTGGCCTCATTGATTGGCAACCTCTTTAACGCTAATTTCTGACGCTCAGCTCTGTACCCACGGTAAATCGCAATACTTCCATCCCGCTACCGTT
>CAJQMS010000107.1 GCA_905479505.1 uncultured Burkholderiales Genera incertae sedis bacterium
TAAATCGCGCTGGCTACGGAGTCTAATCGATAGTCACTGAACCCTTGGTGTACTTTGGCGATAGTTCGCTCAAATTCGTTGGAAATCCACCGGTCTGATGCGGAGAAATCGAGGTATTGCCCAGACGCACAAACTTCTGGACCGTGTGGTTCTAGACCGCAGTCTTCGCCCTCGGTGTTCATAAGGACGAAACGTGATGCGTTCCAAAGCTTATTACAAAAATTGCGATACCCTTCGCATCGGTTGAGATCAAAATTTAATGTTCTCGCGAAGGTCGCTAAAGAGGCAAACGTGAATCGAAGCGAATCGGCACCGAATGCTGGGATACCTTTTGGAAAATTTTTCCTTAGATATTTTTCGATTTTAGCTTGGTGATCAGCTAATAATAGCCCCGTTGTCGACTTGTCAACGAGTGACTCCAGGTCGATTCCGTCCAATAAATCCAAAGGGTCAATCGTATTTCCTTTAGATTTGGACATTTTCTGTCCCTCGGCATCTCGCACAAGCGCGTTGATGTACACATCTTTAAATGGCACCTTGCCGGTGAAGTGCAGAGTCATCATGATCATGCGCGCAACCCAGAAGAAAATAATATCGAACCCGGTCACGAGTACATTGGATGGCAGATATTCCGCGAGGTCCTTTGTGTCCTTCGGCCAACCGAGTGAGCTAAATGGGACAAGCGCCGAGGAGAACCAGGTATCCAGAACGTCTTCGTCGCGACGAAGCGGGCCCGAGTAGCCCTTTGCCTTTGCTTGGTCCTTAGCTTCTTTTTCGTCACGGGCTACATAGATGTTTCCTTCCGTATCATACCAAGCCGGTATTTGATGGCCCCACCATAGTTGACGTGAGATACACCAATCCTGAATGTTTTCTAGCCAATGGTTATACGTGGAAGTCCAGTGATCCGGATGAAATCTAACCTCTTTATCACGAACTGCCTTAAGTGCTTGGTCGGCCAACCCTTGGGTTTTGACAAACCACTGATCTGTCAGTAAGGGTTCTACGATCTCGCCAGTCCGGCCTGACGTTGGCACGTTGAGGGTGTGTTTTTTCTCCCCAACCAAGAGACCTTGGTCTTTCAACTCTTTTAAAATTAGTTTTCGCGCTTGTAAACGGTCGATATTTTGGAAGCGCTCCGGCGTTCGTTCATTCAGTGTGCCGTCAAGATTCAAAATATTGATGGGAGCCAGCCGGTGGCGTTCGCCAACAGAGAAGTCGTTAAAGTCATGAGCCGGTGTGATTTTGACGCACCCTGTGCCAAATGAGGCATCCACATATTCATCAGCAATGATGGGGATGGTCCGTCCGCAAAGGGGGATGACAACCTCCTTGCCAACGAGTGAGGTATACCTGTCGTCCGATGGGTTAACGGCGATTGCAACGTCTCCGAGCATTGTCTCGGGACGGGTGGTTGCGACAATAACGCTGAATGTTTGATCGTGGTTATGGTATTCAATTTCCCATATTTTCCCATTTTTTTCGACGTTATCGACTTCCAGGTCTGAGACTGCGGTTTGCAGCTTAGGATCCCAATTGACGAGTCTATTTCCTTTATAGATTAGCCCGTCCTCGTGCATTTTGACAAAAACCTCAATGACCGCCTCGGACATATGAGAGTCCATCGTGAAGTAACCCGACTTATTGCCATCCGAGTCTGCATATTCCCAGTTCGCTGATGAGCCTAACCGACGCATCTGGTTCGTAATGGTCGAGCCAGATTGTTGTTTCCACCGCCAGACCTCTTCGAGAAATTTTTCTCGTCCAAGGTCTTGGCGTCTTCGACCTGTTGCGTTGAGTTGTCGTTCCACAACCAGTTGTGTTGCGATGCCCGCGTGATCAGTGCCGACCACCCAATTTGTTTTTTTACCCGTCATTCGGTGGTAGCGAATAAGGCTATCCATCAATGTTTGCTGAAATGCGTGCCCCATATGGAGTGTTCCCGTTACATTTGGTGGAGGGAGCTGCATACAGTAAGTCGGGGCTTCGGCGTCATGATTGGGAAATAGATCGTCTTTAAAAAACCCGTGTTTTTCCCAAGTTTCGTACCAGTAGTCTTCGATTGATTTAGGATCAAAGGTCTTGGCAAGTTCAGAAGCGAGCGTTGATGGTGCTGGTTTATTCGGCATGATTACAGATGAATAGGACTAATAAGATCATAAAATGGTGCATTTTATCGTAACATTATTTCTCGGTAATTAACGTCGATAATTAAGTTTTAAAACGATAAAAAAAGATTGAGCTAACTTATATCAGCATTTAATTACTACGGTGACGTGACGATAGAACAAAGAATATTTATCGCGTGGCGTGACTACATCTTGAACACTTTTATTTCGTACCCTCGGTCCCGATACCATTTGAACCGCTGTCGTGCGATCTCGATCGCTTTTTTCGACGTCGAAACCACTTCAACCAAGCGATTAAAGGAGCTGAAGTGGTCGGGTGTGGTCTCGGTCAAGTTGATCAAGATATCTGGATTCGAACTTTTAGTATCATGCGACACCTCAAGCGAAGTCCTATCATCAGCGGAGGTGTTCAGTTCCAGTTTATGTGGAATGAATTTGGTAGGTTGGTGGGACCACAGATAGTTGGATACCTCCTTTGAGTGAGTCGCATCGCGAGTGGCGATGCGAGCTACCCTTTTCACTTTCAGTATCTTTTCCGAGAGCTTTGTGACGAATGATAATTCGTCTACCACCCCTGTATAAAAAACGACTTCGGTCATACTTTATGAAGCCGAATTTTTTACAGCTGATCTAACTTCGGTGTAGTAAAAATTCACAGAGCAAAGGCACGGGCCTTCCGGTTGATCCTTTGTTCTTGCCAGAAACCCAAGCGGTGCCAGCGATATCTAGATGAGCCCATGGATATGCCGTTGCGAATTCGGCGAGGAAGCATGCTGCGGTGATACTGCCTGCAGCTCTTCCACCGATATTCGCGAGATCCGCAAAATTACTATCAAGTTGATTTTTATAGTCTTTCCAAATGGGCATACGCCAAACCCGATCCCATGAGACGGTACCTGCGTGACTAATCTGCTCTGCAAGTTCGTCGTTGTTGCTGAATAAGCCAGAGGCGACCTTGCCAAGCGAGACGATGCAAGCCCCTGTGAGTGTGGCAACATCGATTGCCGCTGCTGGCTTAAGTTTTTCCGCGTACGTTAATGCATCGCAAAGCACAAGTCTGCCTTCGGCGTCTGTATTAAGTATTTCTATCGTTTTGCCTGACATGGTCTCGACCACATCACCTGGTCGTGTTGCGGCTCCGCTCGGCATGTTTTCTGCTGCTGCGACGAGGACAACCACATTGATCGGTAATTTCATTTCAGAGATGGCCAAAAGTGTGCCGATCACGCTAGCCGCACCTCCCATGTCGTATTTCATCTCATCCATTTCGCCGGACGATTTTAGCGAAATTCCACCGGTATCAAACGTAATACCCTTACCCACGAGAACAATTGGTTTCTCATTCTTTTTGCCACCCGAATAGGTCGCATGAATGAGCTGAGCTGGCTGGTCGCTTCCTTGCGACACAGACAATAGGGCCCCCATTCCTAGTTTCTTCATCTCAGCTTCGCCGAGGCACTTAACAGGGAATTTGTTCAATTTACCCAATTTTTTCGTGATGTCAGCTAGAAATGTAGGAGTACAAATATTTGCGGGTAAATTCCCAAGGTCTTTTGCCAGGTTCATTCCCTTGCCGATAGCGTGACCTTGTTTGAAGTGAGCTCGGTCTAAGTCGGTGACCTTTCCTTCAATTTGTGCGGACACTCGTCTGGTAGCTCCCGACAACGATTTACCGTCTAAAACATTTTTTCTAAGCTGATATTGGTAATCGGCGTTGGTACCTATTGAACTAATCTGGCGCCACATCCAAGCTCGATTGACGCCAGGCGCTTTCAATTCAGGTAGGTATAAATTGATTGAGGATTCCTTTGATTCCCGCATCCGCTTGAACATGTTTTGGATGGAGCGGATGAAATCTATTTTACAGTTGTTACTTCCCAGACCAATCACTAAAACGGCCTTAGCTTTTACACCAGGGAGATTAGTAATTTCGACACTTTTTCCACTTTCCCCAGAGAAATTTAAAGATTTAAGATTCCTCTGTAGTGTCCCCTTACTGACTTTATCAATTAATTTTGCCGCGTGGGTGGGTTTTCGATCAGCGAATACGCCGACAATCAAGTAGGAAGTGATAGTTTCCGGAGATTTTGAGGTTATGCTAAAGTCCATTGATTACTTTCTCATTTGGTGTTTTAAAATGTGCTACCCACGCTACGTGCGTGAGATCGGCCCAGCCTAGTATGACTATTTTTTATAAGAGTATTGTAAAAGAATATTCGGTCACATGCGTGGTCATTTTTTTCGTTTTGTTGTTCATCGTGTTCGTTACTCAATTAGCCAGATACTTGGGATACGTCGCAAACGGTTCGGTTCCCCTCCAGTCGGTTTTGTTACTGCTTTCACTTGGTACGGTAAAAAATTTACCTGTGTTGCTGTCGCTCAGTATTATTCTGGCCGTGACCATCAGTTTGAGCCGGTGGTACCGAGATTCTGAAATGGTGATTTGGATTTCGTCAGGTAAGTCCATTTCCTCGTGGTTGGTACCCACGATAGTTTTTGCCGCACCAATCGTTGCTGTGATCGCTGTTTTGAGTTTGTATTTCGCGCCGTTAGCCGAGCAAAAACTAGAATCAATAAAGCAGGCTTTAGAAGTGAATGATGATATTTCCGCGGTTTCGCCTGGTGTATTTCTTGAATCTAAGGATGGTTCGACGGTGTTTTTTGTTGACAGTTTAGATTCCAGTATTCAGTCATTTAACGGTGTGTTTATCTTTAACCGGAAATCTAATGCCGTGTCGATAACCAGTGCGGTCCGAGGCCGACAAGAGGTTTCGTCAAGTGGGGCAAGTTATTTAGTTGTTCAGGACGGGTATCGATATACCGAGTTCAGTGAATCCGAAGAGCTTGAGGTCACTGAATTCGAAAAGTATGGCGTTAGGATGGATAAGTTCCCAGTAAAAAATACGCACACTCATTTAGGTGGAAAGTCTACTGATGCGCTTATTAAGGAGGGATCTCCTCAAAGTTATTCAGAGTTAGTTTGGCGAATAGGTTTGCCATTGAGTGCGATGTTATTGGCTTTAATATGTGTGCCAGTATCATTCGTAAATAATCGAGGCGGGCGGTCTTATAGTGTTGCTGTTGGTGTCCTTTTATTTCTCGCTTATAAAAATCTACTCGGGATCGTTCAAACTCAGGTTTATCAATCGAGCTGGCCCGTGTGGCTAGGACTGACTTTACCGCACTTGTGTCTTTTAATGCTTTTACTTGTATTGATTTTTCTTCGCACGGGCGCCCTATCAAGATATGCGTTTGCTTGGAGGCATGCTTGAGAATAATTAGGAACTATATTTTTGGCGAAATAGTAATAAGTGTTTTATCAGTTTTAGCTTTATTTGTGGGCTTATTTTCTGTATTTGACGTGATCCAAGGTGTCGCAGACGGTGAGCACGCTAATATCGGATTCGGCGCAGCCGCATTTAGGTCAGCGCTAGAGATCCCATCTTGGATATATGAGCTCATTCCTCTTTCTGCGTTGACTGGATCGTTGATAGCACTTGCACGTATGTCCGCGAGTTCCGAGTATGTGGTGATGCGTAGTTCGGGGATGACCTTAAAAAGCTTAGCTTGGGTACTATCCTTGGTATCACTTGGACTATGCTTGCTGGCAATCGTTGTTGGTGAGGTATTGGGTCCTAAGGCCCACCAAATGCTTCAGAGTATGAATGTGAGCTCTAATTCTGAGCAACAGATCATTGCCCAGACATTTAGATCAGGGCATTGGATCAAAGATCGAGATCGAGTTGTTAATATAACCAAATTGACTCAGGACTTTGAGTTATCCGGGATTTCAATTTTTGAGTTAAATGCTGCTGACCGTTCCGTAAAGCGAATAATAAGAGCCGAGAGCGGAACAATGAAGGACGATGAGTGGGTACTCAGTAACGCTCACGTTACTGATATTTACGAGAACCGGATGGTTCGTTCTAATCGGTCTTCCATGGCATTAACTACACTTATCAACCCTAAAATCCTCAATACGTTGTTAGCTGGGGAAAGCGATTTAACGTACTTTGAGTTGGCTAGTTACATTGAGCATTTGGAAAATAGCGGTGAAGACACTTATCGATATAAAGCGGCTCAATGGTCGAAGATCGGGCACCTAATCACTATTTTCTTACTTGTTTTGATAGCTCCGGCGTTCGTTGGTTTTGAAAATCGGGGACGACACATTGGTTTTTGGGTTTTTCTGGGTACATCCTGTGGTGTGGGGCTCTATTTTTTGACTAAATTATTAGAGTCAATAGGAGCAATCGGGCGTTGGCATCCCTACACATACACTCTTATTCCGATTATGTTTATGGTCTCGGTGGCTTATTACTTCATCACTAGGAGAGAGAGAAGATAGGTTTAGACCTGATTTCTGACCTCATCATTTACTGTCACTTGTGTGTTCAATAGTTGATCTTGAGGGTATTGATTATGTTTTGTAAAAAGGAGCATTGTAGGAGCTATCATCGTTAAATTAAACAAAGTCGATAGTAGGAATCTTTTGAAGGCGGTTCTCATGCTAACCTGCGTACCATTACCATTGGTGATCCTTAGCCCCCAAGATTTTTGGGCGAGACTTTGCCCAGACGTGACCCAACAGAGTACATAGTAGCCAGAGATCCCTAATATTATCGCCAAGGTTAAAATGAAACGAAGAGTAGTCGATGGGACCGAGCCAAAAATCGCTGAAGTCATAAAACCGATTATAAAAATCAAAGTTACTGTTGTGATGCATTCGTAACCTAGAGAACACAATTGTCGGCTTTTTGTGGGAAATTTAATATTTTGGTTTGAAACTTTATATTCGCTCATCTTTTTTGTTCCAGTTTATCTCTGTGTGTTCAGTTTACCTTCTGTTAAACTTCAACGAATATTCGTTAAAATAATGGAAGTGCTGAATTATATTGGGGACTTGCGCTGTTCTTTCAGACTTTCGTGCATAGGTACTTAAAAATTCAGTCAAAGGTTCTGCATATTTATTGATAATTAGCAAGGAAAAGTGTGGCCCTGCGTTGCTTGATTACTCGTTAAGTATCACGAGAGGGAATGAGTTCGTGATATTTTTTTAAGGGTGATCTGACCATCGTTCTCTAACGGAGATTTGATTTTCTGATGAGTGAGTTATATTTGGCGTTCGATTATGGGGCAAAACGTGTGGGTGTCGCCATGGGTGACGCGACTATTGGTATTGCTCATCCTGTAAAGACCGTAGCGCACAAAACTTCACGAAGCTTGATGAACGAAATTAACGTTATCGTCAATGAGTGGAGTCCAGTCGCACTGGTTGTTGGAATGCCTCACCATGATCATGATAAGCCTCATCCTTTAGAAAAAAGGGTACGACGTTTTTGTAAGACCCTCGAGTTAACATTTAAGCTATCTGTGTTTACCGTTGATGAGAGCTATACTTCTGTTGAAGCGGATCAATTCCTTGTAAAAAATAGGGTTAAACGAGAGAAGAGAAAGGAGCTAGTTGATATGCTTGCGGCTCAATTGATCCTTGAAGATTTCTTTGCGACAACGTTGAAGAAAAAGGAGCGGCGTGATTAGTGCTTAAAATGTCGATACAAATTAGTCAAAACGTGTTCTATGTGCTCGTAAATAAATAAGAAAATTGATTGGACCTATGCTATGACTGATGAGACGCAAACATATTCTGACGGTTCGCTCCGACATCTACTTACGTTGGAAAACTTATCGGCGGATATCGTGGGTGAAATCCTTGACCGCGCTGAATCCTTTTTATCTGATAATGAGCGCAAGGCTAACAAGGTCCCGTTATTACTTGGCAAGTCCGTCTTTAATTTATTTTTTGAAAATAGTACTCGGACCCGAACTACTTTTGAAATAGCGGCTAAAAGACTCTCTGCTGACGTGGTTAACTTAGATATTTCGACATCATCGCAGAGCAAAGGTGAGAGTCTTTTGGACATGATCGATAATTTAGTTGCGATGCAGGCCGATATATTTGTTGTCAGACATTCACAAAGCGAGGCGGCGCGCACGATCGCCGCGCACGTGCCAAAAGGGATTCATGTTATCAACGCTGGTGCTGGCAGCCATTCGCACCCGACTCAAGGTTTATTGGACGCGTTCACTATTCGACACTTTAAAGGTGGGTTCGATGGTTTAAAAGTCGTCATTATTGGAGATATTTTGCATTCACGAGTTGCTCGCTCACAAATTCATGTTTTGAAGTCTCTGGGTGTTGCGGAAATAAGGGTTGCGGGCCCCAAAACTTTAGTCCCAAGTTCGATCTCAACTTTGGGCGTTAAAGTATATGACGATGTTGATAAAGCGATTGACGGTGTGGACGTGATTACGACATTAAGGATTCAAAACGAACGGATGGAAGCCGCTTTAGTTCCAAGTGCCCAAGATTTTTACCTTGAGTATGGCTTAACTCGAGAAAGGTTAGCTCTTGCTGGGGCCAAGGCTATTGTGATGCATCCCGGCCCTATAAATCGTGATGTAGAGATTGCTTCTGAAGTAGCTGACGGGCCCCAGTCCGTGATCCTTCATCAGGTCACCTTCGGCATAGCGGTGCGAATGGCGGTGATGTCCTTGCTGGTCGATTCGGACGGCGGAGATGATTAGGAACTTGTTTCGGCGCTGAGTTTTTGTCTCGAAGCCTCTAGCTTTGAATCGATCGAATGAGCAACACTGAATTTGAGCTTTTATCAATCTTTCGTCTATCGTCATTATTGAAACTAATCGATACTTTAAGCCACTAACATGAGACCTGAATACCCCATTTAATAAAAATAGAAGGCACTATGAACACGAATCCAAACAACGCGTTATCAAAATTTTCAAGCTTGCCTCAATTTGTTGATTTTAAAGCTGAGGACGTTAAGCCTGCGATAACGTACTTGGTTAAGCAGGCCGAGGAAAGCATTGAATACGTGCTGAAAAAGGACGAGAGGGATTGGAGTAACTCAGTTGAGCCCATTATGATCGCGGTGGACCGGTTGAAAAGGGCTTGGGGGCAAGCAGGGCATCTTAACTCCGTAGTTAGTTCGGAGAAGCTAAGAGCTGCATACAATGATCTTGTGCCTGAGGTTTCCGAATTTTATTCGAAACTGTCTCAAAACAAGAAAATATTCCAACGTTTCAAGGACGTGGCTGCCAATAGTCATTTAATGGGGGCACAACGAGAAAAATATTTAAACAACGAGTTGCGAGACTACGAGCTAAGCGGTGTAGGTCTGAATGAGTCCGAGCAAAAAATATATCAGGATTTGGCGAAAAAACTAGCTTCGCTCTCGGCGCAGTTTAGCGACAATGTTCTTGATGCGACGGATGATTACAGTCTTAATATTCAAGACTCGGAAAAGATAACCGGATTATCGGTAGCGCTACTAGATGATGCGAAGGCAAGGGCGGTGTTAGATGGGAAAGAGGGGTGGTCATTTACCCTGAAAGCGCCTTGTTGGGTGCCGTTTATGGAGAGTTGCGCAAATCGTGATTTTCGACAGGAAATGTATCGTGCATATGTAACTAGAGCATCCGATTGCGGTAAATCCGAATATGATAATTCCCAGACTATATTGCAAATACTAGTCGCTCGTCGAGAGAAGGCGAAGTTACTTGGTTTTGAGAGTTTTGCGCATTTATCTTTTGCAACAAAAATGGCGGAAAAGCCGCAGGAAGCCCTGAATCTCTTGAAGCAGTTATCGCAAAGTGCTCGTGCTCGTGCGGAGTCAGAAGTAACCATGTTGAAAACTTATGCTCTGGATAAATTGGGTATAGAGGAATTAATGCCTTGGGATGTAAGTTTTGTGGCTCAGAGAATTAAAGAGGAGCGTTATTCGTTTAAGGATGAGGACCTAAGGCAGCATTTTCCTCTTTCGAAAGTCATTTCCGGATTATTTGAACTTCTTAATCGCCTTTACTCCATTTCCGTTTCGGAGGAGCCAGCGGAAACTTGGGATCCGAGTGTGAAGTTGTTTTCAGTGAACAACCAAGAGGGGGAATTGATAGGGTATTTTTACGCGGATCTGTTTGCAAGAGACGGGAAGAGGCCCGGTGCGTGGATGGATGATGCGATTGGGAGATGGAAGACCGATCAGCATGTCCAACTTCCAGTCGCATACTTGGTGTGTAACTTCCCCTCACCGAGCGGTCATAGTGGGGATGCCTTTTTAAGTCACAGTGAGGTCGAGACGCTCTTTCATGAGTGTGGACATGTGATGCACCATTTGATGACTCAGATCGATGAGATAGGTATCTCTGGCATCAACGGGGTTGAGTGGGATGCTGTTGAGCTGCCTAGTCAATTTATGGAAAATTTTTGTTGGGACTGGGATATTGTTTCAAAAATCTCAACTGATACCTCAGGAGAAGGCCATATCCCTAAACCGTTATTTGAAAAAATGGTTGAGGCTAAGAACTTTATGAGCGGAATCCAGACTTTGAGGCAAGTGGAATTTGCCGAATTCGATTTGCGAATTCATCTCAGCGAGGCTCCCAATGACATAGACCAGGTATTAGAGACGCTGAGTTCCATCCGTCAGGAAATATCGGTCATTGACGTTCCACAATATAATCGATTTCCTCACAGTTTTTCGCATATATTTGCCGGAGGCTACGCAGCTGGGTATTACAGTTATAAATGGGCCGAGGTATTATCCGCCGACGCATTTAGCATGACAGAGGATGGCGGGATGTCGTTGAGTGACATTGGATCGATGTTTTTAAATGAAGTAATCGGCAAGGGAGGGCTCAGATCTTCTTTGAAAAACTTTGTTAAATTTCGTGGCCGAGAACCAAAGATTGATGCCCTCTTGCAGCACACTGGACTTACTGAGATTTGAGGTCTGTGAGTTTAATGGATAAGTACAATCACTAAGAATAACTAAAGGTAATCGGAGCGTTCTAATATGAGTATTGTGACTTGGAATGTTAACTCGCTAAAAGTAAGATTTCCTCATCTTGAGACGATGATAAAGGATTGCTCGCCTGATGTTATATGTTTGCAGGAAACGAAGACAGAGGATGCTAATTTTCCATTGGCCGACATTGAAAATCTGGATTATTTCGCTTCTTATCACGGACAAAAAACTTATAATGGAGTGGCTATTCTGTCTCGAGAAAGGGTCCATGAGGTTCAATTTGGGATCCCAAATTTCGAGGATAATCAAGCTCGGGTTGTAGCGGCGACAAGTTCAACCGGCACCCGTATCATCAATGTTTATGTGCCAAATGGCGAGGCGGTCGACTCAGAAAAATATGTATATAAGCTCAGTTGGTTTCGAGCCTTCATCGAGTACGTGAGATCAACCGCAAAAACTTACTCATCGATTATCATTCTCGGTGACTTTAACATCGCCCCGAGGGGTGAAGATGTCTACGATCCAGAGGCTTTCCATGAAAAGCTACTTTGTTCAGATCAAGAGCGAACGTTGTTTGAAGAGCTTTTAGGTTTGGGTTTCTTGGATGCGTTTCACGAGCGCACTGAGTCTTCTGAAAGATTTACGTGGTGGGATTACCGAATGAACGCATTCAGAAGAAAACTTGGGTTGAGAATTGACCATATATTAATGACGGAATCTGAATTTAATCGGTGTGCCGAGGTTAAGATTCTAAAAGAATTTCGAAAGATGGAGCGGCCATCTGATCACGCCCCAGTCATGGCAACTTTTATGTGAACTTGAGTTTTTAAAAGGTGCATTGAAGTATCGCCTCGATTATTTTTTATCGAGTGAGAGGTTAAGCTCTGTTATTTTTCGCGCGATGGTATTTCTCCCTATGCCCAAAAGATTAGCTGCTTCTATTTTTCGACCAGATGTGAACGCAAGAGCCCTTGAGATCAAAGCCCTTTCAAACGCTCGTGTTAGTTCTTCGTATACTCCGGTATTGCCGCTGCTAAGTAATTGATCGACCTCTTGACTTAAGAGTTGACCCCAATCGCCTGCGACATCTTTGGGTTTGTCTATTTCGTGTTTAAAATCATCCGGTAGATCGCATGTGTCGACTGACGCACCAGGCGCCATAACAGTGACCCAGTGACATAAGTTTTCTAATTGACGCACGTTTCCATTCCAAATTTTAGTTTGGAGATAGGCAAGGGCTTCTTGAGTAAATGACTTTCTTAAAACGCCGAGTTTTACGGCGTTTTTTTCTAGAAAAAAATCGGCAAGCAATGGGATGTCCTCAATACGATCCCTGAGTGGTGGTACTTTTACTCGAATTACATTGAGTCTGTGAAAAAGATCCTCACGAAATAAGCCCTCTTCTACTCTTTTGTTCAAATTTTGGTGAGTTGCAGCGAGCACTCTGACATTAGCTTTTAAGGGCTCATGACCACCGACTCTGTAATAATGTCCATCCGATAAGACTCTCAGCAATCTCGTTTGGAGCTCTGCCGGCATGTCTCCTATTTCATCAAGGAAGAGCGTGCCGCCAGCCGCTTGTTCGAAACGACCTTTTCTCGTGGCTTGTGCACCAGTGAATGAACCCCTTTCATGTCCGAACAGCTCGGACTCGAGTAATTCTTTTGGAATAGACGCCGTATTGATGGCTACAAACGGTTTATTGGTGCGTTGGCTGTGATTGTGCAGTGCCTGCGCGATTAATTCTTTTCCTGTACCAGACTCGCCTGTAATAAGGACCGTAGCGTCAGTTTGGGAAAGACGCCCAATTGTTCGGAACACCTCCTGCATTGACTTTGCTTGGCCGAGTAAACCATTTGGGTTGCTGGATTTATCTACTTTCGTAGATTGATCGTCACTTTTTTTGATTGCGCGTCTAATAAGCTCGACCGCCGCATCGATATCGAATGGCTTCGCAAGATATTCAAAGGCCCCCTTTTGAAAAGCGGAGACGGCACTGTCAAGGTCAGAGTGTGCAGTCATTATGATGGTAGGGACTTTAGGAAATTTTTCATTAATTTCAGTCAGAAGGTCTAAGCCACTATCTCCGCTCATACGAATGTCACTAACAACAACTAGGGGTTGCGCTTTATCAAGAGCGGCGCTTGCCTGTTCAGCAGAAGAAAATAACTGGTGCTCAATTTTCTCTCTGATTAACGTTTTTTCGAAAACCCAGCGTATTGACTGGTCATCGTCTACGATCCACACTTTATCCATGCGAATGATCTCCTGAGTCTTCTGATGATTTGATTGGTATGAGTATCGTGAAGCACGTGTTGCCTGGTTGTGATTCAACATCAATAGTTCCGTTGTGATGGCTTATAAAGGTTTGCGATAAAGACAAGCCCAAGCCGCTTCCATTATTTTTTCCTGAAACGAGCGGAAAAAATATCTTATCTATGAGTGTTTTAGCTATACCTGGTCCATTATCTGAAACTTCCACTAGGAGACCCAATTTAAAAAAGTGGTTGGATAGTGTTATGCGTCGTGCAACTCTTGTTTTGATTTTGATATGGCCCTTTCCGCACAGCGCCTGAGCTGCATTTTGCGCGACGTTAAGAAATGCTTGGGTGATTTGCTGTTTATCTCCCATCATCTCTGGGAGGCTCAGGTCATAATCGCGCTCCATACGAAGACCGCTTGAGTATTCGGCAAGAATGACAGAGCGAATTTTCTCGAGCACCTCATGAATATTAAAGTCTACCATTTGAGGTATTTTGTGAGGGGTAAGTAGTCTGTCTAGTAGGTCCTTTAGTCGGTCAGCCTCATGGATAATTACGGAGGTATATTCGTGTAGTTCTTCTCTGTCCAGCTCACGGTCGAGAAGTTGTGCTGCTCCACGAAGTGCCCCAAGGGGATTTTTTATCTCGTGCGCAAGATTTCTTATTAACTCTCGACTATGGTTGGTCTCCGAAATAATACGTTGTTCGCGCGCGATTTTTGTCTGCTGGGACGGAGATGAAAACTCTATTAACAAATCGTGTTTCTGTATATCCTCGATTGGCGTGACGGTGAATGACAGTTCCATTTTCTTATAATCATGGATCTGGAAGGGTATTTCATGTTGAATATAGCTACAGTGGTGTTTCCTGGCATGTTCAACTCCAATAAGCATTGCACTTGGATTAAAAAAAAGTTTTTTTAATGATGTCCCTCGCGCGCTCTTTCTGCTGACATCAAAAAGGTGTTCTGCTGCCGGATTGACGTAACTAATTAGATTGTGTTGGTCAATAAGGACCACTGCTGATGATAATATTTCCAATCCAGGGAAGTCAGTGAATTCTTCTATTGCGTTCATGACAGATTCGCGTCGTAGTGTCCTTAGATTCTGTTTAATTGGGTTTGATTTCAAACAATCTTGAAACGCCGATGCGACAATAAAACGTCGCACCGGTAACTCTTCATTTTTACATGCTGTAATACATGTCAAATTCAACAGGGTGTGTTGTCATATTAAATCGATTTACTTCGTCCATCTTGAGTTCGATGTATGCGTCGATCATGTCGTCGGACATTACTCCTCCTTTAGTGAGGAATTCGCGGTCTGCGTCTAGAGCTTTCAAAGCTTGTTCGAGTGAGCCACACACGGTTGGTATCTTGGCAAGCTCTTCCGGAGCCATAGTGTAGAGATCCTGATCTACCGGTCCGCCTGGATGAATCTTGTTTTCTATTCCGTCTAAGCCCGCCATCAGTAGGGCGCTAAATGCAAGATATGGGTTTGCCATAGCGTCAGGAAAGCGTGTTTCAATTCTTTTGCCCTTGTCGTTAGCTACGTGGGGGATTCGGATTGAGGCCGAACGGTTCCGTGCCGAATAAGCAAGATTTACTGGTGCCTCAAAACCTGGAATTAAACGCTTGTATGAATTCGTACTCGGATTGGTGATCGCATTTAACGCCTGAGCATGCTTAATGATGCCTCCGATGTAATATAAAGCGGTTTCAGAAAGGCCTGCATACTCATCGCCAGCAAATAAGTTTTTACCGTCTTTCCAGATAGACTGATGAACGTGCATGCCTGTGCCGTTATCACCGACCACAGGTTTTGGCATGAAGGTCGCTGTCTTTCCGTAAGAGTGCGCCGTATTCCAAATGGTATATTTTAAAATTTGAGTCCAGTCGGCCCTCTTAACGAGTGTGTTGAATTTTGTACCAATTTCACACTGACCAGCCGCTGCTACCTCGTGATGGTGCACTTCAACCTCGACACCCTGTGCTTCCAGGGCTAGGCAGATTGCATTTCGTAAATCTTGTAACGAGTCGACCGGTGGAACAGGAAAATAGCCTCCTTTTGTTCGAGGGCGATGTCCGTAATTTCCCCCTTCCATTTCCAAACTGGAGGACCAAGGAGCTTCTTCAGAATTGATTTTGACGAAACTGCCTCCCGCGCCAACGTCCCAGGTAATACTATCGAAGACAAAGAATTCTGGCTCAGGTCCGAAGTAAGCTGTATCCCCAAAACCGCTAGCCGTCATGTAGGCCTCTGCTCTTTTGGCTATTGATCGTGGGTCTCGGTCATATCCTTTTCCATCTGCTGGCTCGATTACGTCACAACTGATATTTAAAACTGGTTCATCAGTGAAAGGGTCAATACGTGCTGATTCTGGGTCTGGCATTAGCAACATGTCTGATGCTTGAATTCCCTTCCAGCCGGAGATGGATGAGCCATCAAACGCGTGACCATCTTCAAATTTACTTGTATCAAACTCTCGGGTGGGGACTGAAACGTGTTGTTCTTTGCCGCGCGTATCTGTAAAACGAAGATCGACAAATTTAACATCATTGTCAGCGATCATCTTGAGTACATCAGAGGGTGATGCCATTATTTTTCTCCTAAACCTTTAGATTTTTAAAATGTTGGGTACGTCTTGTGCCCATAAGCTTACCTAATTAATACGCACAAACTATGCCAGCCTGTATTTAAGTGAAACATTGAGGCATTATGTGGTTTAGAGCGATGTTGCGCTATTTATTTGCGCACTATTATAGTGCGAAATATAACATATTTGCACTAATATGGTGCTTTTTATAATGGTTCAAGGGAGGAATTGTAGATCATGGAGTTTGATTCAGTGATAAAAGACATAGAAACTCGCGCGAAGCAGTCGTACCTGAACTATTTTGGTGCGGCCACGCCAATAGAGGCACAATTTATAAAATCGACTCAAGGCTCTGCGTTTATTGTTGATGTTCGCACTCGCGCGGAATGGGCCTATGTTGGATTAGTGCCGGGCTCAATACAGATTGAGTGGCAGACGTTTCCTACTGGTGAATTGAATGGTATGTTTTTGTCGCAGTTGCAACAAAATGTCCCTAATGATGCTTATGTGATGTTTCTTTGTAGAAGTGGAGCTCGATCACATTTGGCCGCAATGCTTGCAACTGAAGCAGGATTTGAAAGGGCAATAAATGTAATAGATGGATTTGAAGGAGACAGAAATTCCTCTGGTCACCGCGGAACGGTAGCGGGATGGAAGTATTGCGATTTACCGTGGGTACAGAGCTGAGCGTCAGAAATTAGCGTTAAAGAGGTTGCCAATCAATGAGGCCAGTTGCCCAAGTTAGCAAAATAGCCACGCCGAATACTATTCTGTAGTACCCAAAAGGCTTAAAGCTGTGGCGAGACACAAAACTAATAAGAAGCTTCACAGTTAGAAGCGCCGTGATAAAAGCAACAGAAAATCCAATTGAAAGTGCTGGAAGAGACTCCGTAGTTAATAGCTCTGGTGTTTTGGCGAGATCAAAAACCGTAGCTGCAAACATCGTTGGAATAGCAAGCAAGAAAGAGAATAAAGTGGCGGTTTTTCTGGACAACCCTAGAGTGAGCCCGCCAATGATTGTCGCTCCCGACCGAGAGACGCCTGGGAAAATGGCAATAGATTGGAAAAAGCCAATTTTTATTGCTTGAAAGATGGTTATATTCTCAAGCCCAGTGTCTTGTGAATTTTGATTTCTATTTTCAACCGTAATAATGAGCACGCCGCCCAATATAAGTGCTAAGGAAACAGAAATAGGAGAAAATAAAAATGTTTTTACTAGGTCGTGAAAAACTAAGCCAACACACGCAGTTGGGACAAAAGCGGCAAAAATTTTCACCGCGAAACTGTCCGACTTTTTCTTGGGTAATTCCTTTAACGTTTGGTAGATGATTTGCTTTTGATGCCAGCACACGGCAAGGATTGCCCCTAGCTGAATAACAACTAAGAATGCTTTCACCTCCACCCCATTAAGGGAGAGAAGGCTCGAGGCGATGATTAAGTGGCCTGTACTGGATATTGGAAGGAATTCAGTGAGACCTTCTAATATCCCGATTAGGATTACGTTGAGGGTGCTGTCCACGTCTGTGTCAGTGTTTTTTTATTTTAGAGATCAAACGGATTGATTGAGCGGCTGTTAAATAGTCACCTCGCACCTTCCTTAGGCTTTTTTATAAATCTCGCTTCCTGATTCGACAAATTCTTTGGATTTTTGCTTCATCCCGTCTGTTGCTTGTTGATTGGCATAATCCCTTACATCTTGAGTGATTTTCATGGAGCAAAAGTGTGGGCCACACATAGAGCAGAAATGAGCTAACTTCGCTCCTTCTTGCGGAAGAGTTTGATCGTGAAAGTCCTTTGCTTTTTCAGGGTCAAGTCCCAGATTAAATTGATCTTCCCAGCGAAATTCGAATCGGGCCTTTGACAGCGCATTATCTCGAATCTGAGCTCCCGGGTGTCCCTTAGCAAGGTCTGCCGCGTGGGCTGCGAGCTTGTAAGCCATTATGCCCTCCTTAACGTCGTTTTTGTCAGGCAAGCCAAGGTGCTCTTTAGGAGTGACGTAGCAAAGCATTGCTGTGCCGTACCAACCAATCATTGCTGCGCCAATGGCAGATGTGATGTGGTCATGGCCCGGTGCAATGTCTGTTGTCAAAGGTCCTAGCGTATAAAAGGGGGCCTCGCCACAGTGCT
>CAJQMS010000108.1 GCA_905479505.1 uncultured Burkholderiales Genera incertae sedis bacterium
ATTCAATATATTCGACGGGTAAAAATTTCAGTATTTCCTCTACTCTTTCCACATCAGCCCCAACCTGCTCTCCATCAAGGACCTTATGCTCTAACCGGCCGCAAAGATGTGATCCCGTTACGATCTGAAGACAGCCATTGTTTCTGTTCGTTTGATCTAGTGCAACCATAACACTGGCTAGATGGGGAAATACGATACCGTTATGGTACCAATAACCATAGTCTTGATGCCACTCCCAGGCGCCGCCTTCGCGAGGCTCTTTTGCTGTTAGTTTCGAGTGGTAGTGATATACCTCTCCACCCAATAGGGTTTCCATTGACTCGACAATTCGATGGCTTCTGGCCGCAAGACCATAAACACTGTCTCCAGGATGATTCCATGTCGCCATGAGTGTTTTTTTTCCATTTGCATCATAGCGGTTGTATAGCGTTTTGTTTAAATTCGGATCACCCTCAATCGCGCTTCGTAAAATTGATATTTCTTCAAAGTCAAAAAGCCCTTTGGCGATGAAATAACCGTCCTTTTTGAATTGAGAGATATTTGGTGGGGAAAGTTCAAAATGCGACATCTGCTCCTCCTTGCGAAAAGTTCCCGACTAGATTAAGCCACTGTACCTGTATTTATAGCTTATTTGTCCTGTTCTAAAAAAAATCTTATCGCCTGAAAATGAAGGATTTCAAGCCTATTCTGGCGGCAAAACAGTGTTTTTGGCCTAATCAATATTAATTGAGCAATTGACTGATGGGAGTATACGGAAGAAAATAGCGGGTTGTTAAAGTGATTGTCACTTAACGATTTATCGATAAGTGACTGAAAATATGAGATTTAAGGGGCGCCTACGATGGCAGTGTGGTTAAAAAAAGGTATTTCGGCAGAAGACGATGCGGCAGATGTCGCTGAAATTCGTTCTGTCGTAGAGGACATATTAGCGGATATTGAAAAGTCTGGAGATAAAGCAGTTCGAAGCTTATCAAAAAGGTTTGACAAGTGGAATCCAAAAGACTTCAAGCTAAGTAAAGCTGAAATTGAAGATTGCATGAAGAGTCTTTCAAAACAGGTGATTGACGACATAAAATTTGCCCAAGCCCAGGTTCGTAATTTTGCTCAAATTCAAAGGGATGCGTTAAGGGACGTCGAGGTTGAGACGATGCCTGGCGTTGTTCTTGGTCACAAGAATATCCCGATTAATAGTGTTGGGTGTTATGTGCCAGGTGGTAAGTATCCTTTGGTCGCATCGGCGCACATGAGTATCGTGACAGCTAAGGTTGCGGGCGTTAAAAGAATAATCGCCTGTGCTCCGCCCTATAAAGGCAGTCCGCACCCGGCTATTGTTACGGCAATGCACCTAGCAGGTGCCACTGAAATTTATGCGTTGGGCGGCGTTCAAGCAATCGGGGCGATGGCGTTAGGAACAGCTTCAATAAAGCCGGTAGATATGATCGCGGGTCCAGGAAATGCATTTGTTGCTGAAGCAAAGAGGCAATTATCTGGGCGTGTCGGCATAGATTTGTTTGCCGGTCCTACCGAGACGTTAATTATTGCTGACGACGCTGTGGACGGAGAGATTTGTGCTACCGACCTTTTGGGTCAGGCCGAACATGGACCAAATTCCCCGGCGATCCTTTTAACAACATCTCGTCGCTTGACGGAGGATACGGTAAAGCAGATAGAGAAACAGTTGCTAGTGCTCTCCACAGCAGATATAGCTGGCCAAGCCTGGAAAAATTATGGCCAGGTCATTTTGTGCAAAGATAATGCCGAGATGGTTAAAGAAGCCGATCGAATCGCGTCTGAACATGTCCAGGTAATGACTAAAAATAATGATTATTTTTTGAATAATTTGACGAATTATGGTGCGTTATTTTTAGGCCCGGAGACGAATGTTTCCTATGGGGACAAAGTGATCGGCACCAACCATACTCTCCCCACCCGAAAGGCAGCTCGGTATACAGGGGGCCTGTGGGTAGGGAAATTCATCAAAACATGCACCTATCAGAGGGTAAAACCAGAAGCTTCAGCCATGGTCGGAGAATATTGCTCCAGGCTTTGTGATGTAGAGGGTTTTGCGGGCCATAAAGCCCAGGCTGATATTCGAGTTCGGCGTTACGGGCACAAGCGAGTTGCTTAGCGGAACAAGCTGGATACGCGGGCATGCCAAGTAATCCTTAGTTCATCCAACTCAAGCATCATATTCGCATGGAAGGTACGCAAAAAATAGTCACCCCAAGGCCAGCTGCTACGGTAATCCTTATCCGAGATGGCCACTCCGGCCTTGAGGTCTTGTTGGGAGAGAAAACCAGTAAGGTCAATTTTGCAGCTGGCGCTTTCGTGTTTCCTGGAGGTGCCGTTGATGGAGATGACCGTCGGGAAAATTTTCTTTTAAAAAGTACCTTGACTGACTCGGAGGCTGCTCAGCATCTTGGACTCTCAGAGGGTGCGATCAACTATTGGATTGCCGCAATACGTGAGTGTTTTGAGGAGGTGGGTATTCTTTACGCAAACTATTCGGAAGACTCAAAAAAATCTCAAAATGACCTCGCTATGTTTCGGTCAGAAAAAAGAGATGAATTAGCTCGCGGAGAAATTAATTTCCATCAGGCTCTTAAAGAAGAAAACCTCCAATTAGAGATTGATAAATTACAGTATTTCAGTCGCTGGGTCACTCATGCTGGAAGCCCAAGACGTTACGATACAAGATTTTTTATTGCCCGAATGCCTGAGGGGCAATCGGCTCAACATGATGGTGGTGAACTGGTGGACCATCGTTGGTTAACGCCGAACGAGGCGCTTAAGCTGAGTGGTGAAGGTAAATTAAATCTAATGTTTCCTACTCAAAAGACAATTGAAAAATTGGCGGAATTTTCAGAGGTAGAGGACGCGTTAAATTATGCCCGCTCTAATCTTCCGGTCACTCCCATGACGCCTCGAGTGTCAATTGGGTCCGAGGGCAATAAACTCCTTTTACCGGGAGATTACGCTTACGCGGAAGCAGGAAAACTAGACCCTAGGCAATTGGGGACGGTCTCATATGAAATTAAAGCTGGGGAGCCAGTGCAGCTAGATAGGAGGGTAATCAGATTGACCGCTCCTAATCCTAGTGTGATGACTGGTCCCGGCACAAATACGTACATTATTGGCGATCACGTCGAGGGGTTTGTGGTGATTGATCCTGGTCCGCGCGATCAGAGCCATATCGACCTAATTAAGGACCTTACTTCAAGCCAAATTAAATCTATTTTTTGTACGCACACCCATGCAGATCACTCGCCAGGAGCTCAACTTTTAAGTAGTCAGCTGGGCGTCAGCGTAATAGGTCGATTGCCCACATATTCAGACAGGCAGGACCAGTCTTTCCAGCCTGAAAAACAGCCCAATAACGGAGATAAGTTGAATTTAGGCGCATTATCGTTTTCAGTCGTTCATACGCCAGGCCATGCGTCGAACCACTTATGTTTTTTATTTCACGAAGCAAGTATGTTGTTCACTGGAGATCATATTATGCAAGGCTCGACCGTTGTGATTAATCCGCCAGACGGCGATATGACCGATTACTTCGACTCGCTTCACCGTTTATATGATCATCAGTTTGACTGGATAGCTCCTGGGCACGGATTTTTGATGGATAATCCGCATGAGGTGATTGATCGTTTATTAATCCACCGTCAAAAAAGAGAGATGAAAATATTTAACGCTTTACTTTCTTCCGGCGAAGGAACATTAGATGATTTAGTAGTCCATGCTTATGATGATGTGGATGAGCAGCTATATCCTCTTGCTAAGCGTTCTTTGCTTGCGCATTTAATCAAACTCTTAAAAGAGGGCCGAGTGAGTGAGAGCGGAGAAAATTGGAAGGTCGTTAGTAAATAGAGACCACTGACGGCGAAACGAACGTTAAGCGTTGAGGTGTTTTCTTTTTTTTATAGCTAAAATAACTCCACCCGCCGCTAAACTGGAAATAATCCAAAAAATTGCAGATGTTCCTAATGCAGTTCCAAATGCTCCAAAAATTAAAGGCAGTATTACTTGACTGGCATGAATGATCGTAAGCCTTAATCCCAAAGCTTCGGCAACTCGCCCTTCGGGAGCGGTTGTATGCACGAGCGTCATAATAGTTGGTTGTGCAGCGCCTAGCCCCAAACCTAAAGCGAAGGCTATGAGCAGAAACAATAAATATGTCTCCAGGAAAGGAAAGATAAAAAAGCAGACTGTCGAACATGCAAGGGTAGCAATAAGCATTTGCCACTCGGTTGCAATTTTCGCTAATAATGGCATTAGCATCCGAATACTAAAAGTCGCCAAGTAAAATGCGCCTAAGATGAATCCGATTTTTGATGCAGAAAGTCCGACTTTTGATCCATGGAGGGGCACTACAAAATTTTGCAAATCCCAGCACATTGAAATTAACCCTGTAACGATTAGTACATCTCTAAGTTCTTTGTGTTGGAATAACTGAAATGGGCTAGCGGCCTTATGAATTATTGTATCCTTGGGTTTAATCCTTACTATTTTTTTCGAGAAAAATAGCAATATGGCCGCACATAAAGAGACTCCCAAAGGTAGTAGAAATGAGGTGCGGTGGGAGAAACTATCGATGATTAGTCCTCCGAGGACGGGTCCTGAAAACCCTGACATTGAGACGCCCATAGCAAACCATGAAAAAACGAGGGTCCTTTTTTCCGGCTTACTTAGCGCTCCGATGTGATGCTGCATTGATAGGATTGACAACGTGAATCCTGTACCGACTAACGTGGCAGCGACTAATAATGGAGCCAAATCAGCTGTTTCGAAGGAAAACAAAAGTGGTAAGGATGCACCAATGCCGGTTAGCATAATTCCAATAGTTGTTGGCAAAAATGGTCCTTCAGTATCTATCCATTTTCCTATCCGGACCGAGATCAACATCGGTATGATTGAAAATAAAGATAATATGACTCCAATGGTGAATGTAGACGCGCCTCTATCGATCGCGTAGAGAGATACAGAGAAACGAGTGGAGATGAAGGCTAGGTGACAAAGAATTGAAATCGAAATAAATCGGACTAGTAGCATAGCGTCCCCGATTTAAAACTAAACGAGAGATTATTTAGAATTTTGATGTCCAGCTGAAAGCATCAGGAGATAACCGCCATTGACAACGGGTACAGCTCGATACCCAAGATTATTCATATATTTGGTTGCTGCAATAGCTCTTCCTCCTTGGGAGCAGTAAACCACAATAGCCTGGTTATGGTCAGGAGCCACCTCGGACAACTTATTTTTAAAGTCTTTTAGTGGTAGATGTGTCGCACCTTTAATATGACCATCATCCCATTCCTTTTGAGTTCGTACATCAATTAATAAAATATCATCAAGATTAAGTTGGATGGTTTCTGATGGCTTTAATATGGTCCGCTTCGTGACATCAATTTGATCTGCGAAAGTATTGCTTATAAACGATAAGCTGCACATGGCAAAACACAAAGTTTTTATTGAGAGGAATTTCATTGAGACACCGCCTAACTTGAGTGTAAATTAGCCCTATTACTAACTTCAATTTATTTGAGTCGTGACTAAGGATTCTTTGTCAGGATTTAATTTTCGCAGACCTTTTGTATATGAAATTACAAACTCGTCTTATATTTTTATAACGTTTATTTCATAACTGGCATTGTAAATTCTGCGTTTCCCTTCACGCCTGTTGGCCATCGGGTGGTCACCGTTTTAAGATGAGTGTAGAACCTCACTCCCTCCGGGCCATACGCATAGTGATCTCCAAATAATGAGCGCTTCCAGCCTCCGAAGCTATGGAACGCAACCGGCACTGGAATCGGAATATTTACGCCGACCATGCCGACTTTGATCTGAGATGAAAACTCTCGGGCTGTATGACCATCTCTAGTGAATAGTGATACGCCGTTTCCAAACTCGTGGTCATTAATCAGTTGGACTGCAGTATCAAAGTCATCGACTCTCACGATGGAGAGAACAGGCCCAAAAATTTCCTCTTTGTATATGGTCATGTCCGACGTTACATGGTCGAAAAGACACCCGCCAAGGAAAAATCCATTTTCGTGTTCAGGTACAAGAGTGTCTCTGCCGTCTGCTTTGAGGTGTGCGCCTTCTTTGATTCCAGTCTCGATATAACTCTTAACTTTTTCTAAGTGAGCGCTAGTAACTAAGGGTCCCATATCCGGTTCATTGATCGCACCATTGCCTACTCTGAGTTCAGCAATGCGTTCAATAAGTTTTTCTACCAACACATCGGCGACGTCACCTACAACGACCCCTACAGAAATTGCCATACATCGCTCACCTGCTGATCCATATGCGGCTCCCATTAAAGCATCGACCGCTTGGTCTATATCCGCATCCGGCATTACAACTAAGTGATTTTTTGCACCGCCAAGTGCTTGTATGCGCTTTCCGTGATGCGTCCCAGTGCGATAAACATATTCCGCAATTGGAGTAGATCCAACAAAGCTGACGGCTGAAATCCTTGGATCACTCAATAAGGTATCAACCGCAGTCTTGTCGCCTTGAACAACATTAAATACTCCGTCAGGTAAACCTGCCTGTTTCAATAAGTCCGCCATGAAAATACTAGCTGAAGGGTCTTTTTCTGAGGGCTTTAAGATGAAGGTGTTGCCACAAGCGATCGCCATTGGGAACATCCACATGGGTACCATGACCGGAAAATTAAATGGTGTAATTCCCGCACACACACCTAATGGTTGCCGAACTGAGTAACTGTCAATACCTGTACCAACTTGCTCGGTATAGTCGCCCTTCAGTAATTGTGGTATCCCGCAGGCGAACTCAACAACTTCTAAGCCTCTCGCAATTTCACCTTTTGCGTCGGAGATTACTTTTCCGTGTTCGCTGGTTATGATTGAAGCGAGTTCATCTATATTTTTTTCTAATAATTCCTTAAATTTAAACATCACGCGTGCGCGCTTTAAAGGCGGGGTCTTTGACCATGAATTTAGAGCTTCAGTCGCGGCGGTGATTGCTATCTCAGTTTCCTGTGCCGACGCCAATGCCACGTGTGCAGTTATCTCTCCAGAAGCTGGATTGAATACGTCGACAGTGTTTTTATTTTGTCCACGGAAATGTTCACCATTGATAAAGTGATCTATGACTCGCATGCGTAATGTTCCTCGGTGATGAAGATAATGATAAAGAATTATTTTAACTGTTTTTTTTTCTTGTTTTTAAAATAAGGCGATGTTGCCCCGAGCAGATCATTACTTGATATTATCCAGCGGAAAAATAGGCCGTCTAATCTTCTCATAGTTGAACATCGTCCAATCAGATGAGCCGACTCCAACGCCTGCACAGTAAACGCTGTGTTTCGCGATAGGGAGAAATACTGGTCTGAAGTACATTCTTGATTTTAGTAATAGGTATTTTTTTTGAGTTGGTTCTATTCCAACACTAGTGAATACGCCACGATCCCAGGGCTCTTGAAGTTTCTCGGTAATGACGATTTCGGCATCTCCTGTGTCAAAAACGACGGTACGTCCCATAGAGGCTTCAACTCCTGTGAATTGTGGGCCGGTAATCACGTAACTACCGTCGGTAATATTTTTGACGATACCAGTTAGTTGAAGCGGTTCCCCCTTTTTGTTAATCGCTGGCATATCGGTTTTACCACCTACAGGTAACGAAACTTGCGCACCAAGACCAGCTAGAATCAAAGTTTCGACTGCTTCTGGGTCTCGTATGGGGCCAACAGCAATGTCAGTGAGACCTTGTTCGAGTGCCTCTCGAAGGGTGGTCATTGTGTCCTGAGTCGCTCCAGTTGCACAATTGTCCGGGTGATCAAGTAGAAGGATAGGCCCTTCTGCAAGAGATTTTGCATGAGAGATTGCCTCTTTTAAAGGAGTGTCTTCCCAAATAAACTCTTCTTTTTGTTTCCATGCGACTTCAAGAATTTCACTACATTCAGTCCTTGCGAGTTGCTCATCGTCATTTGTGATTACTACTGCACTCATACCTGCATCGGGTATGTCTGCCATCGGGAACCCCCCAAATGCTGAACTTACTAGAACCTTAGGGTTTTGCTCTGATAACGCTGCTCGTTCCGCGTATTCCTTCATTGCGCCTTCTGACGTGTTCATTTTGAGTGTTTGTGCCAGTAGGGGAATGTTTGACCACGACATTTTTGGGTTTATTTCCCCCCTGTGTAGCTGGAGTAGAAGGTCCCCAGCAAGAGCACCTGTCTCATACATATCAATATGCGGATAGGTTTTATATCCGACAATTATATTTGCATTATTAACCATTGCAGCCGTTATGTTCGCGTGCAGGTCCAACGATACGGCTATGGGCGTAAAAGGAGCCGCTTCCCGGATCTTGCCCAATAGGGTACCTTCTCCATCAAGCGTCCTATCTTTAACCACCATCGCGCCATGAAGGTCAAGCATGATGAGATCGCAGTCTTCTTGAATGGCGCCAATGATTAGATTACAAAATCGATCATAGGCCTCGCCAGAAACAGGGCCGCTTGGGTAAGCAAAACCAGCGACAGGTGTTATTACTTCTGCATTTACACTCTCTGCGACGTCAATGAAAGCACCAATTGGTGTTTTTGTGCTCTTCATTGCCCGGTAGGCTTCCTCGCCAATATACGGTCCACTTGGACCAAAAGATTCCCAGGGTGTTTCTACTGGAGAAAATGTATTGGTCTCGTGTTCCATTTGTGCAATTACGATTTTCATTGCAAGGATTACCGATTAAATTTAAAAATCAAAGTTTTCGTTTAGAGCAAGCGTGTTCGCATACTCTTAAATCACTTTGAGAGCCGACTTGATGGTCCCTACGATTTGATCGATGTGTGACTTGCTCGCAATAAATGATGGGGTCAGTGCAATCGTGTCGCCCGCCGCCCTGACCAGAACTCCATTTTCGTAGCACTTCGTAAATACGGAATGAGCTCTTTTACCAGGAGAGCCAGCAATGGGTTTGAGTTCGACTCCACCCATCAACCCCATATTTCTTATGTCAATGACGTGAGGCAACCCTTTCAATGAATGAATTGCCTCCTCGAAATATGGAGCCAAGTCTTTCGTTCTCTCGAATAAGTCTTCCTCTTTGTAGACATCTAGAGTAGCAATAGCTGCCGCGCTCGCGAGCGGATGTCCTGAGTAGGTATAACCATGAAAGAATTCAATTTGTTCCTCGGGGCCTTGCTGAAAGGCCTCGTATATTTTTTCACTCACGATGACACCACCCATCGGCACTGCTCCGTTGGTGACACCTTTGGCGAATGTAATCATATCGGGGGTTACACCGAAAGTATCTGCTGCAAAGGGGTTGCCTGTTCGACCAAACCCTGTGATCACCTCGTCAAAAATTAAAAGAATCCCGTATTTGTCACAAATTTCCCGAAGTTTTTGTAGATAACCTATTGGCGGCACGAGTACGCCTGTCGACCCAGCAACCGGCTCTACGATTACCGCGGCTATATTTGACTGGTCATGTAGCATCACTATGCGTTCAAGATCCTCTGCTAGATGCGCTCCCCAGTGTGGTTGACCCTTCGAGTATGCGTTTTTTTCGGGGTTATGGGTGTGCGAAATATGGTCAACACCCGGGATGAGGGCTGGACTAAATACTTTCCGGTTGGGAGTCATTCCGCCCACAGAAATTCCACCGAATCCTACACCGTGGTAACCCCGTTCTCGACCGACCAATCGGTGTCGATGTTCTCCCTTCGCGCGATGGTATCCAAGCGCCATCTTGAGTGCGGTGTCAATCGCCTCTGAGCCTGAATTCGTAAAAAAAACTGTATCAAGCCCCTCGGGAGCCAAGTTTGCGATCATTTCCGCGGCTTGAAATTGCAACGGATGAGCCATGTTAAACGCCGTGATGTAGTCTAAATCTCGCGCTTGTTTTTGGATTGCTTTTATGATTGGTTCACGTGCGTGCCCAGCATTGACGCACCATAGGCCGGAAATCCCATCAAGGATCTCTTTTCCTTCCATGGTTTCATAGAACATGCCTTGTGCTTTATGAATGAGTCGTGGAGACGCTTTGAATTGCCGGTTGGGGGTGAATGGCAACCATAGCGGACGCATGTTTATGCTTTGATTGATCTCATTTACTGCCAGATCATCTCTCGAGTTCATAGCCAACACTCCTAGTTTGAAAAGCGATATTTCGTTTCAGTGTGAGTTTAATAATCCAAAATCATTTAATATCTTGAAGAACATAATAAATGTTTAATGTTTGATGTGCATCAAATATTATATGGCGCACGTGCGGGAAGCCCATTGAACGTAAGTCTTCTCGCCTTAATTTACTCAACTGTGGAATGTATTCAAGATATGGATATTAACTTTACCAAAGAGGAAACTTTGTTCTCAGAGGAAGTGCGAGATTTCGTTTCTCATCAATTACCTGGCGACGTATCTCGTAAAGTGTTAGAGCATAAGCGACTGACAAAAGATGATGTGCATCGTTGGCATGTGGCGCTTTACAAAAAAGGGTGGATAGCGCCCAATTGGCCTGAGAGCTACGGTGGACGTGGTTGGAGCGCTGTCCAGCAGCATATATTTGATGTTGAGTCATCAGCTTTGGGAGCGCCACGATTATCACCTTTTGGCCTTGGCATGATCGGTCCAGTGCTAATGGCATATGGAACTGAAGCACAGAAGAGTGAGTATTTGCCAAAAATATTGTCTGGAGAGAATTGGTGGTGTCAGGGTTATTCAGAGCCTGGCTCTGGGTCCGATTTGGCGTCGCTCAACACCCGAGCCGAAAGGAAGGGAGACACGTATATCGTTAACGGACAGAAGACCTGGACTACGCATGCGCAGTGGGCGGACAAAATTTTCTGCCTAGTGCGAACTAGTACCGGCGCGCGCAGGCAAGAGGGCATCTCTATGCTGTTGTGTGACATGAACACACCAGGTATCGAGGTTCGACCAATCATAACACTCGATGGCGAGCATGAAGTCAACGAAGTGTGGTTGCAAGATGTTGAAATTCCAGTTGAAAATCTAGTTGGAGAGGAAGATAAAGGATGGGCGATCGGGAAGTTTTTACTCTCACATGAAAGGACAGCTATTGCAGGAGTGGGCGTTTCCAGAAGAGAATTAGTGTACTTGAAGCATCTCGCTTCGGTTCACCAGTATCGTGGAAAACCAGCTATAGATGATCCTGTGTTTATGGATCGAGTTACCGAATTAGAGATTGATCTCTTAGCGTTGGAAATGACGGTTTTAAGGGTCGCGTCTGGTGAGGCTTCCGGAGGTGAACCTGGTCCAGAGGCTTCGATTTTAAAAATTCGCGGCACCGAAATCCAACAGCGTTTGACTGAGCTTCAGCTTGAAGTTGTTGGACAGTCTGCGTTACCGCATTTGCCCATGGCGTGGGGTGATAATTGGATGGGGCAGACACCCGGCGCTTTGCATGCGGCACCTCTTGCTGCACGTTACTTGAATACTCGAAAAACCTCTATTTATGGCGGTACAAATGAGATCCAACGAAACATCATTGCCCAACGGGTTTTAGGTCTCTAAAGTTTTTTCTCTAGCTCTAGGCATTGATCAAGTATTAACTAATTTTGGGGTAGATACATGAAGTTTTCATTTACAGATGAACAAACGATGTTCAAAGATGGTTTAGATCGGTTTCTCGAAAAAAACTGCTCAATTTCAGCTAGACGGCAGATGGTTGAATCTAAAGAAGCAAGCTCTGAGCATTTGTGGACCGGATTGGCGTCGCTTGGTGTTCTTGGCGTGCCAATGTCGGAGAGCAGTGGCGGTTTTGGCGGTGCGGGTGTCGAAGCCATGATTGTTATGCAGCAATTGGGTAAGCATTTAGTGCTTGAGCCTTACATACCATCCGTGATTTTGGCAGGAGGCTTAGTTGACCTTTGCGGAACTGACTTTCAGAAAAAAGTTCTCATCCCAGAGCTTGTGGCTGGCGAGGGGAAGTTAGCCTTTGCTCACACAGAACAGTTGAATGATGAAGGCGATACGCCCTTGAGTACAACGGCCACTCAGTCGGGAAACAAATGGGTCTTGAATGGGGAGAAGAAGCTGATATTGGGTGGAGCGGCAACTGATCGTTTTATTATTTCTGCTAAAACCCAGGAAAGTGGTCAGGATAGCGGAGTAACTTTGTTTATCGCGGAGTCCTTGGACGAAAGCATAACCGGAAAGGCATACCCCTTAATAGACGGTAGCCGTGTATTGGATATCCAGTTAAATGATCTTGAATTAGGTCCCGAATCGGTCTTAGGAACGATTGGCAAAGGCCAAGGTTTTATCGATTGTGTTTATGATCGTGCGACCGCTGCCGTTTGTGCGGAAGCGCTAGGAGTGATGGAGGTCGTTCATGAAATGACGATGGATTATTTGCGAACGAGAAGGCAGTTTGGTTCGGCTTTATCGCAATTTCAAGTCCTACAACATCGGGCGGTTGACATGTTTATTAATATTGAGGAAGTTCGCTCCTTGGTTATGAACGCTGCAGCTAAAGGATGGAGTGATGACCCTAAGGAGCGTATTCGTTCGGTATCGGCTGCGAAGGCACTCACGAATCGTGCGAGTCGACACGTCGCGCAAGAGGCTATCCAATTGCACGGTGGAATGGGTATGACGCAGGAGCTACCGCTAGCCGATTATGTGCGACGTTTGCTATCGATAGATCTCATGTTTGGTGGCGAGCGATTCCAAAGACAGCGTTTTGCGAATGCGGATACTCAAAAGGTTGACGGCGCTGCGTTTGTTTCTCCCAAAAAACGTTGGAAACAAATATAATTTTTCAGGTCTTTTAAGAAGGTTTAATCATGTTTAAAACGATAGGCGTGATAGGCGCCGGTTTGATGGGATCCGAAATTGCACTTGTATTCGCTCTGGCAGGTAGACAAGTTAAGCTTCATGACTCCAATGCGAAGTTACTCAAGGAGTCCGAGAGCCGCCTCGAACGTGTGCTCCAAAAAGGTATCAGTCGAGGAGTCTACGAAACTAATGCAATAGAGACTGTGCTGTCTCGTATCGATTTATGTGGCTCGTTGAAGAGTTATTCGGATTGTGACTTAGTCGTTGAGGCGGTTTTTGAGGATGAGGAAGTTAAGGCAAGCGTTCTCAGTGAGCTAGACCTCATCGCCAAGCCGACATGTGTGTTTGCGAGCAATACGTCAAGCATCTCAATTACCACCTTAGCTTCTAAAGTTTCTGAGTCTCGACGGGCTCGTTTTATTGGGACTCATTTTTTTTCGCCAGTTTCAAGAATGAAACTCGTTGAAGTGATACCAGCATTGGATACAGACGATTCTACCGTCGCTCAGGTCATGGCTGAATGTGTTGAGATTGGCAAGACGCCGGTTAAAGTGAAAGATGTAGTTGGGTTTGCTGTTAATCGTTTACTTCACGCCATGATGATTGAAGCGACTCGGTTGGTTGAGGAAGGGGTTGCCTCGCCTGCTGATATCGACGTCGCGTGTCGGTTGGGACTGGGTCATCCTATTGGCCCGTTTCAATTGATGGACGCTACGCAGATAAGCTTATCGCTTCAAGTTCAGGAAATTTTATTTGATGCGTATGGTGATCGTTTTAAACCCAGACCAGTCATGAAGCAAATGGTGAGTGCCGGTTACAACGGCAAGAGATCGGGGCGTGGTTGGTATAAGGCTTGATCTCGGAATTCTAAATACTTAAATAAAAGAGCTTAAAAATTGTGCTGAATAAACTATTTTGGGAAGATTTTGTGCCCGATGTTCGGGAACTGATGGGTGAAGTAACGGTTGACCTGGAGGAGGTGGTTGCCTTTGCAAAAAGGTATGATCCGCAACCGTTTCACGTCGATGTGCAGGAGGCTGAGAAGTCGATTTATGGAGGCATTATAGCGAGTGGGTGGCATACCTGTTCGATGGTTATGAGACTTATGTGTGATTCATATTTGGTGAACTCTTCAAGTTTAGGGTCACCAGGAATCGAAGAGGTTAAGTGGCTCAGCCCGGTTTACCCGGGGAACGTGTTGAGCGCTTTCCGAACGGTTGTTGAGACTCGTGCCTCAGCGTCTAAACCGGACCGTGGGATCGTGAAAACATTCTGGGAAGTTGAAAATGAAAAAGGTCAGTTAGTTATGTCAATGATTGGTATTAACTTCTTTTTACGGCGAGAGGCGGGATGATGCAGGAACTTAATCACTTCAAACATAAAGTTCACGTGGTTTTCAAGCGAGAGGATCTCGATAGTGAGCGACTAGAGGGAAAGGTTGTGATAGTGCTTGATGTTTTGTTTGCGACATCGACAATCATCCACGCATTGCATTCGGGTGTAGCAGAGGTCATTCCCACGCTGGATGAGGCTTCAGCACGGAATATCGCTAAAAATTATCGTCGAGAAAATACTGTCCTAGCGGGAGAGTTATACGGCGAAACTATTCCTGGGTTTAGCCACCCCGCTCCGCTAAGCCTCGCTCAGGAGGAGTTGGATGAAAAGACACTAATTTACTCGACGACGAATGGCACAGTGGCAATCCGACAATCATTAGGCGCTGACGAAATTTTTGTGGGCGCCTTGATTAACGCAGAATCTTTGGTCGAACATATAACGTCTACTTACCCTGAAAAAACTATCTTAATCGTTTGCTCCGGTTCAATGGGGAGTCCGAACCTGGAGGACACTTGTGGCGCAGGTTATTTTGTTGAGTTATTAAGGTATCGCTTGAAAGATGCAGGTGCTGATGCTTTTTCAGATGCAGCGGAGACTGCTCGGTTAGTTTTCAAGTCGGAACCTTCAAGTGAATCTTTACTCAAATCCCGTGTTGGGAGAATGATGACTGCGCGAGGTATGACGGATGAGGTCCGTTTTGCAGCTAACCTGAGTTCACATCAAATCGTTCCTCAAGTTTTTGGTGAAGTGATTAAACCGCTTAAACAAGATCAGTAGATTTCTTCAAAACAGGTAATTCTCGGAGGTGATAATGAAGCGTATTTTTTTAATGTCTGTGTTCTCGTTTTTTTTGTCAGGCGCATCACATGCAGCTGTAAACTGCAGCAATCCATCAAGCGGTGTCGATCGCCTGATTTGCACTAGTAGTCGGGCTTCAGTTGCTCAGGTAGATATGTCTTTTTCATACAATCTAGCTATGCGAAGGGGCGTGGACCTTGAAATTTTACAGAAGTCTCAAACTGAATGGCACAATGAAGTGCTAGGCCAATGCAACGATGTAACTTGTGTTGTTGACGCCATGGTTGAGAGAACCGCTGACATTGAAAATATGGACGGAATAGCCGAGCGGTAGAAGCTGAGTTAAATTCAGCGCGAAGCGCTCGAGTTCCAAGCCTGTCGCCATAGGGCGTCGATGGCATCTATTTTTTTAATATCAAAACGGTCTTTTTCTTTCCAGTAGCGTCCTGATGGCACATAGTACCCCACAGATTTTTCTTGCATAAGGGCAAAACCTACAGCCTCTTCGTCGAATTTAGCTAGGCTTGATTCATGGACTGAGTTGAGTTCGACGCGAGGAAATGTTAATCGTGAGGGCTCTTTTGATAAATTCACAACAGAACAACCTTGCTGAGCTCCAAGAATTTGCAACCGCATTGATTTTGCTTCAAGGTCTCTTAGCGTTATGTCATCACGCAAAGGATCAGGGGACCCGTTCCCATAAAAATGGGTATTTTTTGAATTATCATAGACCATGTCGCATCCCAGGAACGCTAATACTTTTGGTTTGTAGTGGCCAAGAGCGAAGTATCCTGCCGTGAAAGCCATTGTGCCGCCAGAATATACAAAGCCACCGTATTCGTTTTGGATTGGTACGAAGGTTTCCTCTTCAATGAGTTCTTGTTCTTTGCAAGGGTGAGGACGGTTTTCAGGAGGAAAATCCCAGGCATAAATTGCGGCGTCCCAGTCAGGCCTGACCAGCCAAGCATTGTTTATAGTAAGGATGTTGGAAAACAGCGCTTTTGGCCAGTTCCGCGAGGAAGTGGCGTTCGGAGCAGAACCAAGAATTAAAATAACTGACATGAACTCTCTTGTGACTGTGATCTGGATCTAGCTCGTTTCACATTCATTTGTTAAAAGAATGATGAAACTTGTTAGTCCCCAAAGTGAATTTCAGGCGAGAGTTTATTACAATTTAACAGGCTTAGTCAGGTTAGTACCTTGTAATATGTTCTTGATAATATGTTTTAACGTATTTTTTATGTCTTCTGTGCCTTGGGCGCCTGGAGATCTAACTCTTGCATTAGTAATGGCGCCCCGTAATTTGAGAAGCTCCTTACGAATCGCTACGCCTGGGTGTTGTTCGTAAACGATTAGTGGTAAAAATCGTTGATAAATGTCGAAAACAGATGACCAGTTATTAATTTTTGCTTCTCGCAATAATGCAATAAGCACCTCTGGAAATGCGAAGCCCGTATTAAAACCATCTGACCCAGCCTCTAAATCATACGCGCCATAGAGTGCGCCGAGTCCGGTCAAAATGTGAATTTGATCTTTGTAACGGGATTTTAGAGACCTCAATTTGGGCGCTGTTGGCACTGACTCTAACTTGATTCCTGCAAATCCGGTTAATTCATCTAACATTCGAAAAATAAGATTATCGGACATGTGCACGCCAGTCGAGGCAGGATGGTCTTGTAGAATAACCGGCACACTTGCCGCTCTCAATACAGTATCGAAATGGTTAAAAATCCGCTCTTCGGATGGCGTTGGTTCAGCGTGCGGAGTTACCATTACAGCCGTTGCGCCGAGTTTGTTTGCGATCTCGTTGTGGTTAATGACAGTTCGCGTCCCAGCCGAGCTAGTGCCAACAATTATAGGCAACTGATCCGCTGCTTCGACCGCTGAAGAGATCACTAATTTACGTTCGTCGTCGGTCAATCGATTTGCCTCACCCAGAACACCTAAAATTGTTACGGCGTCTACCTCGATATTTTTCATGAGCTGGATCATCGTATGAATCGAATTGACGTCAACAGACTCGTCATTATTGAATGGGGTAACTAGTATCGGTATCACGCCTTTAAATTTCATATTCATGGATTCCCGTTTGAGGTTATTATTTTAAGATGTATCTTTATATGATGTGCAAGCGCTTTTTTAAAAACCCGTAAATCACTCAAAAACATAGGGCCTCCTATTATGCAATTCATTGAGAATAAATTAAAAGTAGCTCTCCGAGAGGGTCGGCCACAAATTGGATGTTGGCTTATGATGGCTAGCCCTTTATCCGCAGAGATATGCGCATCAAGCGGCTTTGACTGGGTTTTGATCGATATGGAGCATACCCCGAACGATATACCCCAGGTTTTGTCCTTGGTCCATGCAGCATCAGCCTATTCGGCATCCATTGCGGTCAGGGCTCCATGGAACGATGCTGTCATGATTAAACGGTTACTTGATATGGGCGTGCAAAGTATCATGGTACCTAATGTGAGAACAAAAGAAGAAGCTGAGGCGGCGGTTGCCGCGGTTCGTTATCCGCCTCGCGGTATTCGGGGTGTCTCAGGCAACTCTCGTTCAAATCGTTTTGGTCGAATTACGGATTATTTTGAACATGCGGATGATCACGTTTGTTTGATTGCTCAGATTGAGACTCAAGTGGGGAAGGATAATGCGGAAGAGATCGCTTCGGTTGACGGAATAGATTGTCTTTTTGTGGGCCCTGCCGACTTGGCTGCTGATTTAAATTATCTCGGTAAATGGCAAGACCCCGTTCCACAAGAAGCGATGGGTGAGGTCATTGCCAGCGCCTTAAATGCAGGAAGCGCGGCGGGGATACTCGCGTTTGATGAACTAGGAGCTAAGAAATGGTTGGACCGTGGGGCCACTTTTGTCGCCGTTACTGGGGATAGTTTTCTGCTTTCTAGAGGCATGGATGCCGTTGTTAAGTCTTTCCGAGGTGACATATGAAAAAGTTTTCGGTTAAAAAGCCTGTTGATTTAAAAAATCACATCGGCGATGATCTGGCGCTTAGTGATTGGCTATGTGTGACGCAAGAGATGATTGATCTCTTCGCTAAGTCTACTGGAGACCACCAGTGGATTCATCTAGATGAAGAGCGTGCGAAAAGAGAAACACCCTTCGAGTCAACGATAGCGCACGGCTTTTTAACGTTATCGCTTCTATCGAAATTCCTCAACGATTCGATTGATCTCGGTGAGTCGAAAATGGGCATTAATTATGGATTGAATCGTGTACGTTTTACAGCTCCAGTAAAAAGCGAATCAATGATTAGGGCTCGCTTCAACTTAAAAAACGTGGTTTCAATTGATGGAGGGGTCCAGCTAGAGTGGGAAGTTACCCTGGAGGCGAAAAATGAACCTAAGCCAGTATTAGTCGCCGAGTGGTTAACTAGGCGATACGGCTAACTTACCTAGATTATTAAAAACAAAAAATGTCACAACTGGATTTAAGGCAGTTACAAAGTACTGTATTTTCTCTCAGAGAGGAGCTGGAGAAAAGTGCAGCTAATACCGATCGGGAAGTACAAAGAGAGCGAGCAAGATCCGCGGAGGAGATACAACAATTGAAAGATGCAGCTCAAGCGATTCGAGATGCGCTCGAAAAGGAAAAGCATGAGGCAGATCAGACAATACAGAAGATGCAAATGACAATGGAAAATGAAAATCGACAATTGCGGGCAACGGCTTCCGCATTGAGGGACGCGCTAGAGCGAGAAAAGCAATCCCATATCGAACTAGAGGATCGACTTGCGCAAGAGTTCAGCAAAGATCAACGTAGTCTACAACAACAGATTCAAAAATTAAGAGATCAATTGGAGGCTAAGGCATGAGTGCCGAAGGGGTTAGTCCAAAAAAAAAGAAGAGAAAGGGTACAAAAGATGAGCGTTTGAAACGCTCTCAAATTTTATTGGACGTAACGCGACGATGTGCATCTCTTGCAAATATTCAAGACGTTTGGAAAGAGCTGGTGAGCATGACATCTTATGAGCTGGATTGCGATCGAGGAACGTTATTTTTGAATGATACGGAGACGAATGAACTATTCTCTTTTGTCGCTCAGGGTAATTTGACAAGAGAAATTCGAATTCTAAATGACAGCGGTATTGCTGGACATGTCTACCAGACAGGACAAGCTAAAATCAGCGATGACCCCTACAACGACCCTTTGTTTAATCACGAGGTTGACCAAAGAACTGGGTACACCACTAGAAATGTTGCGTGTGTGCCAGTCAGAACGATGGCGGGCGATAAAATTGGAGTTATGCAGACATTGAACAAGCGGGCGGGAGAATTCAATCTTGACGACCTAGAGCTCCTAGAGGATATGACCACTCAGGCCGCAGTAGTTTTACAAGGGCTGCAGCATTATGAGCAAATTGATAAAATTCGCGAGAAGGAAAATGCATTTTTAAAATTAATGTCTGACATTAATTCTGAATTCGAATTATCTCGAATGTTGATGCGTGTTGTCCAAGAGATTACGGCAATGCTGAGTGCTGAGCGCGCTACCATTTTCATGTACGACCAATCGACTGAAACCTTGTTCTCTCGAGTTTCTGCTGGTGGTGAAATTAACGAAATTCGATTTCCATCGCACATGGGCATCGCTGGTGAGGTTTTCACCTCGGGTAAAAGTATGAATATCCCCCACGCCTATGCTGACCTTAGATTTAATCCTTCCTTCGATAAACAGACCGGTTTTTTTACCCGCTCAATACTCTGCGTCCCAATTGTTAATAACGACAATGATGCGATCGGTGTAACCCAAGTCCTTAATAAAAAAGGCGGAGTATTTTCAGATGACGACGAGCAGAGATTGAAAGCCTTCACGGCTCAGATTTCAATCAGTCTACAAAATTCAAAGTTGTTTGATGACGTGCAGCGCATCAAAGAGTACAACGAAAGTATGTTGCAGAGTATGTCAAACGGCGTTGTTACGATGGATCCCAAAGGGGAGGTAGTGACTTGCAACACGGCAGCTTTAAAGATTTGGGAAGCCGATGAGAGTGATTTTGTAGGAAAAAATTTAGAAGGTTTGTTAGATGAAGATGGTAAATGGGTCTTGGAGCAAATCGATAAAGTTAAAATCGAAAACAGCATTCAACAAATTTCCGATACAACCGTATCGCTTTTTGGGAGGAGTAAAACGGTCAATTTAACCGTCATGCCTTTGGTTGCGGCTGAAGAGGACAAAGAGCTTGGTTCGATGATGATGTTTGAAGACATCAGCAGCGAGAAGCGAATGAAATCGACCATGTCACGGTACATGGACCCTGTCATTGCTGCGCAAATGATGGAGGGGGACGCGCATGAGGTTCTCGGCGGGATTAGCGCGGAAGCAACTGTGATGTTCACAGACGTTCGCGGATTTACCACGATTACTGAGGAGTATGGTGCGCAAGGAACGGTTTCGTTTTTAAACGATTACTTTTCTTTGATGGTTGATTGTATTTCAAGGGAAGGTGGCATGTTGGATAAGTTTATAGGGGACGCCATCATGGCCTGCTTCGGCTTGCCAATACCTCACGATGATGACCCGGACCGTGCAATGCGTGCGTCCATCGGTATGATTAAAACTCTCTGGGAATGGAATCAAAAACGTCTCGAAAAGGGATTGAAAGTCGTCGATATGGGAATCGGCTTGAATACTGACATGGTTGTATCGGGAAACATTGGTTCGCCTAAACGGATGGACTACACGTTGATTGGGGACGGAGTAAATTTGGCGGCCAGGTTAGAGAGTGCTTGTAAGTCCTATGCCGCAAGAATTCTTGTGAGTGATTCGACAGTGCAAAAATTAAAAGGTACGTACCGAATGAGAGCTGTAGACCTTGTTGTGGTAAAGGGCAAAACCCAGCCAGTTAAGATTCACGAGGTTTTGGATTATCATGATCAGTCATCTTTTCCAAATTTAATGGATGTCGTGAATTTGTTTAACGATGGTATTGAAGCTTACCAAGTCGCAAATTGGAGTAAAGCAATAGAGCGGTTTAACCATTGTCTCAAGTTAAACCCGTCAGACCAGTTATCTCAAAATTACGTTGATCGTTGTGAATTCCTGCGCGCCAATCCACCAGAGAAAGAATGGGATGGTGTTTGGGTGATGACATCCAAATAGTCTGTGGAAAAAATGAACAAGTCATTTAAATTTTCGCATCAACTCAGGGTTCGTTGGTCTGAGGTGGATGCGCAGGGGGTGGTATTTAATCCGCACTATTTAACATTTGCTGATATTGCCGTGACTGAATATTATCGGGCCATAGGTATGCCTTATCCAGCAGCGTTTGACGTGACGGTGGCTGATCTTTATGCAAGGAAAACACAAATTGAATATCACGCGTCAGCCCGCTTTGACGATGCTCTTGATCTTTTTGTTCGCGTTTCACGTTTGGGAAGAAGTAGTTTCGACTTTCATATTGAGGTGACTCATGTTGAGGAGCACATATCGACGATTCAAATGACCTATGTTCACGCGAATCTAGAAAAGCAACAGTCAGTTCCTTTAACACAACAGTTTCGAGATGCGTGCATCTCTTATGAGAAGGTTCCTCCGGAGCAATAATACGTATCGCTGTATACTTAGGGGATAAAATTTTAAGTTGGTTAGATTTCCCCTGTTGTGGATAGACCCACTAAACTAGTTAGGAAAGTGAGATTATGGATTTTGAATTTTCGTCAAAAGTAAAAGATTTACAAGCTCGTTTAAATAGTTTTATGGAAGAGCATGTGTACCCGAATGAAAACGCCTTTCACGCTGAGGTGGAGGCTAATCGTCGAGCAGGAAATGCGTGGATCCCAACGGAACTCATCGAGTCATTAAAAGTGAAGGCCAGAGAGCAAGGTCTTTGGAATTTGTGGAGACCTAAAGCTCATGGGGGTGATTTAACGAATGTTGAATATGCGCCCATGTGTGAAATCATGGGTCGAGTGACCTGGGCGCCTGAGGTGTTTAATTGCTCCGCACCAGACACTGGAAATATGGAGACATTGCTTCGGTATGGGACAGCCGAGCAACAGCAGGAATGGGCGGAGCCACTGATCGAAGGGCGTATTAGATCAGCATTCTTAATGACCGAACCGGCTGTTGCGTCCTCTGATGCGACAAATATTGAATGCCTCATAACTCGAGACGGTGACGATTTTGTAATAAATGGCCGCAAGTGGTGGTCTTCTGGGGCAGGTGACCCAAGATGTAAAGTTCTGATTGTTATGGGTAAGACGGACCCTGACAATGCTGATAGACACAAGCAACAATCTATGGTTGTTGTTCCGACCGACACCGCTGGAGTGACCATAGAGAGGGCATTAACTGTGTTCGGTTACGATGACGCGCCGCACGGCCATATGGAGGTGTCTTTGAAAAATGTTCGAGTGCCCGCTAAAAATGTTCTTTTGGGTGATGGGCGCGGTTTTGAGATTGCGCAGGGTCGTCTTGGGCCAGGGCGTATCCATCATTGTATGAGGATTATCGGGCAGGCTGAGCGAGCATTGGAGTTCATGATTCGTAGGTTGAATTCGAGAGTGGCCTTTGGAAAGCCAATCTCACAACAGTCGGTTTGGCACGAGCGTATTGCGGAATCAAGAATTATGATTGATCAAGCCCGTTTGTTAACCCTAAAGGCTGCGCACATGATGGACACGGTGGGCAATAAAGAAGCCAAAAAAGAAATAGGAATGATTAAAGTTATAGCGCCTAATATGGCTCAACAGATTATCGATTGGGCGATTCAAGCGCACGGTGGAGGTGGAGTTTCTCAAGATTTTCCGCTGTCGTTTATGTGGTCTTG
>CAJQMS010000109.1 GCA_905479505.1 uncultured Burkholderiales Genera incertae sedis bacterium
TGGGTCATGAGTGGCAATGATTACCGTCACTCCGACCCGATTGAAAGCGCGAAACATCGCTACGATGTCAGCCGCATAACCGGGGTCTAAATTTCCAGTTGGCTCATCAGCTAGAAGAATTGCAGGTTTGTTGACGACTGCGCGAGCAATGCACAGTCGTTGTTGTTCTCCACCTGAAAGGGTCAAGGGATTAAGAGCCTCCTTATTCAACAATCCAACTTTATCTAACGCCGCCCTTACGCGTGTTGACACTTCTAACTTTGAAAAACCGGATATCAACAACGGAAGAGCAACATTGTGAAACACACTTCGATCAAGCAACAGCTTGTGGTCTTGGAAGACAAAACCAAAATTTCTCCTTAGGTAGGGTAAGGCCGATCGGCTCAATTGAGAGATTTTAGTGCCGTTTATTGCAACGGAGCCGTTAGTAGCTTTTTCAATGCCGCCGATTAGCTTCATTAACGTTGATTTACCTGCACCTGAGTGCCCCGTGAGAAAAACCATTTCCCCCTCGCGAATCGAGATCGATATGTTTTTCAGTGCTTGATGGCCGCCTGGGTAACGCTTCGATAGGTTTTCAGTCTCGATCATGTAACTGGTGCTCATTACTCAGGTCTTTCTTCGAAAATGGCATTCACAAAATCCGGCGCAGAAAAGGGTTGTAAATCATCGATACCTTCGCCTATGCCAACATACTTTACCGGAATAGCCCGATATTCAGCAATTCCAAACAAGCAACCGCCTTTTGCTGTTCCGTCCAGTTTGGTTAAAACAATGCTATCAATGCCCAGAACCTTATCAAACGACTTTAACTGCTCAATGGCATTTTGACCAGTGTTAGCATCGATTACTAACATCACCTCATTCGGAGCAGAATCTGAGGCCTTCCCCATCACGCGTTTTACTTTTTCTAATTCTGCCATTAGGTGTTTTTGGGTCGGTAGACGTCCTGCCGTGTCGGCTATAACGATATCAATCTGTTTGGACTTAGCGGACTGAATGGCATCAAAAATTACTGCAGCCGAGTCTCCACGCTCTTGAGAGACCACGGTTACTTGGTTTCGCTCTCCCCAAATTTTAATTTGCTCCTCCGCAGCAGCTCGAAAGGTATCACCGGCAGCTAAAAGAACGGTTTTGCCCATACTTGAAAATTTCTTCGTAAGTTTGCCAATGGTGGTTGTTTTCCCCGCGCCATTAACGCCCGCAATCAAAATGACATATGGCTTTCCAGGCTTTTCTTTTAACGGCTCATTTAAGCGGGTCAGCAAAGCGAGCATTTCATTCTTAAGTGCCTGCTGTACCTCCTTTGTTGAGGTTAGCTTTTTATTCTTTGTAACGGACTTTGTCGCTAATATGAGTTGCTCTGTTGCAGACACCCCCACGTCACTGGTGATAAGAGCTGTCTCTAAATCCTCAAAAAGCTCCTCGTCTATGTTGATTTTCGCAGAGAAAATCTGGCCCACAGTATTACCAAGCTTTGAGCGCGTGCGAGAGAGGCTCTCAATCCAAGACTTCTTTGGATGGGTGGTCTCTCCAGTATTCGATGATTCGTTCGAATTATTGGTGTCCTTTGAAACTTTAGTAGACTTCAGAAAACTAAACATAGTTGTGTTTTAACATCATTCGATAATGGTGACGTCATATTTAAAATACATCGATATTGTAAACTTTCACCGTTAGCTTGGAATAATTTAGGATCCCAGATGTTTAAAAAAAAATATAAAAATAATTTCGCGTATCGGTTTACCACAAAATTTTTATTGTTGGTTAGTTCTTTCGCGGCTGTATTAGCTGTCACGGAAGCGAGATCAGAGGGGCAAATTTTTAAGCATAGACTCTCCAATGGTCTCGAGATAGTCGTCAAACCTGATCATCGATCTCCTGTGGCTGCGGTAATGGTCTGGTACCGTGCCGGAAGTATCGATGAAGTCGGTGGAACTACAGGCATTGCGCACTTGCTCGAGCATATGATGTTTCAAGGCACGGAAACCCTTGCACCCGGTGAGCACGCAAAAAAAATTGCAGCGACGGGAGGACGATCGAACGCGTTTACATCAACCGACTACACTGGCTACTTGCAGGAGCTTCATAGTTCTGAGCTTGAGCTTGCGATTCAATTGGAGGCGGATCGCATGCACAATTTATTATTACAGGACGAGGAATTCAACAATGAGCTACGGGTGGTGATGGAAGAGAGACGACAGAGGGTCGATGACAATCCTCGTGGTCTGCTCATGGAACAGCTGGCATCGGCGATGTACGTCTCCCACCCTTATCGGAATCCGATTGTTGGTTGGATGAATGACCTTGAAAACCTAACAATCCAAGACGCTGCTGACTGGTACGACCGTTGGTACGTCCCCAATAATGCGGCTTTAGTGATTGCCGGTGACGTCGAGACAGAGGAGGTAGTTCGGCTCGCAGAAAAATATTTCGGGGTTATTAAAGAGAAGCAACTTCCAGTTAGAAAGCCGCAGGAAGAGCCGCGGCGATTAGGCAACAGAACGGTAACGGTTAAAGCGAACACCACAATGATGTCGCAGATACGGGCTTATGCCGTCCCGAAATTAAAGGACGTGGCTAAAGATTGGGAGCCGTATGCTCTGTATTTGTTAGCAGGGGTTCTAGATGGTCACGCGGCTGCGCGGTTGCACAAACGCTTGGTCTTGGAGGAAAGAATTGCTCATTCGGTGAGTGTGAGTTATGACGGGTTGGGAAGAGGACCGGGTGCTTTTTATGTATCTTATTCGCCAGTTGGCGGGGGTAAATTAAGCGACTTGGATAACAGCTGGAAGGATGAAATTGCTCGACTTGTGCAAGACGGGGTTAGCGAGACTGAATTGAGTCTCGTTAAAGCTCAGGTTATCGCTGGTCAGGTGTTCTCAAGTGATTCGGTGTTAGGTCAGGCGAACAGGATGGGGCGGATGTGGGCAATTGGATTTGAGCCGGACGCCCCAGAGGCGATCAATGAGAAATTGCGCTTGATCACGCCAGAGGAAGTCCAAAAGGTGGCGGCAAAATATTTAGTCAATGCTGAAACTGTAACTGCTGTTCTCGAACCAAAAACGTCTAAATAGAACATTTTCGGAGGCTTATTATGTTGTCAAACATCAAGTACCACTTTACGTCATTGCATTGGTGCTTTCGGGTACTGACTGTCCTCACTTTTTCATACTCTTCGCTCACCTTTGGACAAACCCGAGAACAATGGGTTACTGAAAGCGGTACAAAGGTTATTTTCGTTCAGTCTGTGAACTTGCCCATGGTTGACATAGTCGTCGATTTTTCTGCTGGCGCTGCCTTTGATCCTCCCGGTAAGGAGGGACTAGCTCGCTTAACGATGAGAATGCTCGACAAAGGGACGCCAGAAAACGATGAACACGCTATTGCTGCAAGACTAGCAGCGACTGGCTCGCAAATGGGCGGGAACTTCGATCTAGATCGATCAGGAGTCTCTTTGAGAAGCCTTTCGTATGAGGAGACATTGGCAACATCTGTGAGGCTATTCACCGAGGTGCTGTCTCAGCCAAATTTCCCTCAATCCGTAGTTGATAGAGAGAAGGAGGCGTTGATCACGTCAATCCGAGAAAGGAATACGCGTCCTGCATCCGTCGCCTCTCGGGCGCTCTCGGAAGCTTTGTTTGGGCAACATCCCTATAGATCGTCCGGTGCTGGAACTGAGACAACTATTCAATCTTTAACGGTGGACGATTTAGTTTATTTTCACGAAAGATTTTATCGAGCGAGTAATGCGTCGATTACCATTGTGGGCAACCTGACCTTGAAGAGTGCCGAGAGTATCGCAAGGCAATTATCTGAAAACCTGCCGGTAGGAGCATCGGAGCGTGAGAGTTTGGAAGTCACCACTCCGGTCAGTAGCCAACAGGAAATCGTGATTCCTCACGACACCGAGCAAGCCCATATTCGGATCGGGATGGTTGGAATACAACGAGGGGATCCCGATCACTTGCCATTAGTTTTGGGAAATCAAATCCTCGGTGGTGGGGGGATGACCTCTATCCTATATGATGAGTTGCGTGAGAAACGGGGGATGACATACGGGGTGGGTAGTTACTTTAATCCACTTCGAGATCCAGGACCCTTTGTGATTTCTTTTCAAACAAAACAAGAGCAGGCTTGGGAGGCTTTAGATATCACCACAGAAATTTTAAAAAACTTCATTGATAACGGTCCAAATGCCAAGCAGGTCGATCAAGCGAAAAGGTATTTCATAGGCGCTTTTGCGCTCAACGTTGATAGTAACGGTGAGTTACTTAATTACTACTCGAACATAAATTTTTATGATCTACCACTAAATTATATAGACAGCTTTTCGGATCGTGTCACGGCCGTCACAGTCGATCAAATTAAAGATGCGATCAAGCGACGCATGAGTTTAGACAAAGCAGTAAGCGTTATAGTCGGTCCGACAAAATTGCTCGATGAACCTAATGGGTAATGCTGTACGTATTATTGGTGGTGATCTAAGAGGTAGGTCCGTACATTTTCCCGATACAGCAGGACTAAGGCCGACGCCTGATCGAGTGCGAGAGACATTGTTTAACTGGCTTGGCCAGAGGTTAGACGGTCAAATTTGCTTAGATTTATTTGCCGGGAGCGCCGCGTTAGCCTTTGAGGCTATTTCTAGAGGCGCTGCGCATGTCGATACGGTTGATGTGAGTGAAGATGTGTGTGCCGCTATACGGGCGAATTGCGCAAAACTGGGCACTACAAACTGCCATGTTTCGCATTCCTCAGCTTTAGATTTTTTATATCGTAACTCACGAACGTTTGATGTCGTTTTTCTAGATCCGCCGTTCGCCGAAAAATTGCTCATAGAGAATGTGTTTTCGGTTTTATCAAGTCATGTTGCCATTGGATGTAAAATCTATGTTGAATCACCTAACAAGATAGAAAGCCCTCAAGGGTTTCGAGAGATAAAAACAGCAAAAGCCGGTCGTGTACACTTCGGTTTATGGGAGTATCTAGATAAAGATGAAGAATGAAATTAAAAAAGTGGTTTATCCTGGGACGTTTGATCCGCTAACTGCTGGGCACGAGGATTTAGTCCGTCGAGCATCGTTTCTTTTTGACGAGGTTGTAGTTGCGGTAGCAGACAGTCGAGCAAAGCAAACACTTTTTTCGTTAGATGAGCGGGTTGGCATTACAACAGACGTCCTTAAACCTTTTGAGAACGTGACGGTGATGGGCTTTCAAGGGTTGCTAATGGACTTCATTCAGAGACAGGGCGCACAAATTGTACTTAGAGGGTTGCGAGCGGTATCTGATTTTGAGTACGAATTTCAGTTAGCGGGAATGAATCGTAAACTTTATCCTGATGTCGAAACGCTATTCCTTACGCCCGCCGAGCAATACACCTTTATTTCCGCAACAATGGTGCGGGAGATTGCTGTGCTTGGTGGCGATGTGTCTACCTTTGTTAATCCGATTGTACTGAAATATATTCGACAAAAATTGAGTGTGTCTGGGGCTAAGTGATGGCCTTGATGATTACGGACGAATGTATTAACTGTGACGTTTGTGAGCCAGAGTGTCCGAATGAGGCCATTTTTCAGGGCGAGGAAATTTATGAAATCGATGCTGAGAAATGTACGGAATGCATAGGGCACTTTGATAACCCTCAGTGTCAGGAGGTCTGTCCTGTGGAATGCATCCCTGTAAACCCACAAAAAGTGGAGAGTAAAGACGAACTACTACAAAAGTATCAACGGCTCACGAATCTTGATTCGTGACAGTTCATCAAGTCTGGCATACGATGCAGTAAAAGGAAGAGCGTTGTCCTAACGTCACCCTTTTTATTGGGGTTTTGCAAGTGTGGCATGGTTCGCCGGTGCGACCGTAAACTTTATATTCCTGCTGAAAATATCCAGTCGTCCCATCTGTTTGGTAGAAATCTTGTAGGCTACTGCCTCCCACTTCGATAGCTCGTTTCAACGTTTTCTTTATGGCGTCGGATAACCTTTCTAGTCTTACCTGGCTTATGCGATTCGCTTGTCGAGTTGGGCGAATTCCCGCGTGGAATAAAGATTCATTGGCGTAAATATTACCTACACCAGTGACTATGTGGTTATTCATAATTTGAATCTTGATCGGCGACGATTTTTTACGAAGTACTTGATACAAAAAACGGCCATTTAAGACATCATGGAGTGGTTCCGGTCCCAAGTTCGTCAATAGGCGATGTTTCTCAGGGTCTTTATTCGTCCAAAGAAGCGCTCCAAATCTGCGAGGGTCACGGTAACGAATCGTCATCCCATTATTGAGATTAATGTCGTAGTGCTCATGCTTGCTTGCGGTTTCTTCTTTTGATGTTAAAACCCGTAAACTACCTGACATTCCAAGGTGAATAATTAGCCAACCCACGGTACAGTCAATTAGTATGTATTTACCTCTTCGACTAACAGCCTGAATCACGAGATTTTGAAGGGTTTGGTGCAGCTTTACTGGAATGGGCCATCTAAGCTTCCGATTTCGAACAGTAAATTGCTTTATTGTCTGGCCAAGCAGAAAGGGTTCTATCCCTTGTTTAGTGATTTCAACTTCTGGTAGTTCGGGCATCTATTAAAACTTTAAAGCTTGCGAGCTACTTCCTGTGGATCGATTAATCTAAGACCTGAATCATTTCCAACTCTATAAGCAATGTCCTCGTCGGATCGACGAATAAGATACCCGTCATCATCTTGCTCGACAGTAAATTTTATTTTCTTACCTCTCTCAAATGTAATTTCAATCGAGTCATTTTCAGCAGCATTTGAATCGTGTGCCTCATTTATTTTAGTGGCCGCTGTGGTACGCCACCCAGTCGCCCATATATCGAGCTTAGCGGAGCTTATAGATATTGAATTTTCTAATTTTGATGTGATCGTCCATAAACCGTCTTTACTATGTTTGGCAAGCCATGAGCTTGATTCGAAAATAATCGGTTTTTCTTCAGCCCCGAGTAATCTTCGGTCCACTACTTTAATCGGGTCGTGGGGTAAATTGTATCCGTGATGCGTTTTTGTTAAAAAAACCCGCTTCCCAACCTGGATATACTGCTCGTTAGTCACGTCATTGATACTCCCAAAGCTTAAATTCTCTTGGTTTAGTTTAACCGTGTATTCAGGTGAATTGAGTCCAAAGTTTTCTGAGAATTTTTCAAGCTCACTGATCGCAGTGGCTTCGCTTAGGTCCAGTATGAGTTTGATCACCTCAGGGTTGGCTCTCGCTCGAAATGGTTTAGTAATAAACCAAGTCACCGAATTTTTCGTGAAATCCATTTCGAAGGTTTTGTTTTTCACAATGGAGATCTTGGCAATTTCATCTCTTTCAGAGCTTATTAACCGTTGTGATGGGGTAGGTATTTCTTTTTTCGCAATAAAGAGGTATGCCCCCAGTAAGGCAAAAATTACTACCAGAAAAATATTGATTAATAGGCGTGATCTCATGCTCTGCGTCTAAGCCACCAAATAAACGTCCCAGCAATTAGCAGTCCGATTGGGCCTAGAAACAAAAACCCAGTAACTATCAATGAAATTGCTAACGGTGGGAGGTTGAGGGTCATGTCCATTCGAGTTTTTGGTTCAATGGAGATTAATGACTCGTCACCTGATATCCAATTGACGATATTTGTAATTAAGTCAGCATTCCCAAGCGATGCTAAGAATTCATTTGAGAAGGCTTTTCCAGAGCCTATAACGACTATTCTTTGCACCCTGTTCTCCACGTTTCTTTCGAGGGCAGCTACGATTGATATTGGACCCTTGATGTCTTCATTCTTCTGAAAAGAGGGGTTTTTAATTCCTTGAGTTTCTATCCAACCTTGTGGCGCGACCGTGATGAGCGGGGTAAATCTAAACCCTGTGTTTTGTAATTCAAAGACACCTCTCGCGTAGGGAAAAACAGTATTTACATTCATTAGCTCAGTAACGGGGTGGTCCGCATAATTTTCAGCGAGGGAAAATGCTATGGACCCATTTTGAAGTCGCGCACCCGGATCAATTACCACCCCCTTAGGTAGAGCGATCCCTAGCATATCCGCAACCGGATCAAGACCAGCGGTCGTTTCTTCATCTACCATCCAGATTAGATTTCCCCCACCCTGGACGTATCGTTTTATTCGATTAACTTCTCCTGGGAGGAGTGTGACTGTAGGCGATCCAACCAGTAGAACCGACTCTTCAGAGTCAAGGTCTTGACCAGAGGCAAAGTTCAATACGTCCAATTGAAAGCCTCGGGTCGAAAGCTTTTTCCCAAGGTCGCTCAAATCTTTACTGCCTTGTCGTGAGAAGTCTCCCTCGCCATGTCCCACTAAGGCGGTAATCACTTGTTGATCTTTTCTCATCAGTCGGATGAGGAGATTAGTTAAATCCTGCTCACTAAGCGACTTTAGTTTTTCGGAACGATCGTTAAGCTCAATTAGTAGCTCTCCATTAACTGTAACTCCAGCTCTTTTAGCGGCAAATGGATCTTCTCTTGGATTGATGAAAGTAAATTGAATATCGGACTTCTCAAGCTGGTAAGGCGTAAGGAAATTAACAATAGGTTGACGCAAGTCGCCTTCCGCGTCAGTCGTGACAAATGCAGTTATCGAAATAGGGCCATTAACTTTTTTTAGCGTCTCAATCGTCGCCGAGGACAGCGTATTACGTTGACTGTGGGTTAAGTCCCATCGAATATTAGACGCCTCAGCTACAAACAAAACGAGCGCCGAAATTCCAAGAAGTAAGCCGATAAAAATACCATTTTGTATCAGTAATTGAAGCCTTAACTTTGCAGTAATTTTCATGCGCTGAGCCGTTCTGAGTCAAGTTTTCTGATGGAGAAGAAAATAAAAAGCGTGATAACAACCACGAAAAATGTAACGTCTGGTAGTGCAATGTAGCCATCCATAAAACCTTCAAATCTCTTAGAAATCGATACCCAATTTAACCAACTGTTTGGGTCTGACGCCGCGAGCCCGATAACCCAAAACCCCATGAAAATAGCTAGCGTCATTACTGCTGCAACAACAGGATGTGTGGTCAAACAAGAAATGAATATTCCGATAGAGGAAAAAGCCATCCCTAATAATAAGAGGCCGAACAAATTTGCAAAAATTAGTCCCATGTCGATAGAGCCTCCCGCGAGTAGTGAGAGTGACATGCCTGCTATAAGTGACAAAATAAGGCAGAGAAAAGCCACCATGGCTAAAAATTTCCCCATGATGATTTGCGTCATGGATATTGGTGCAGAAACCAATAAAGCCATTGTTTGATTGCGCTTTTCCTCTGAGATCAGCCTCATGGTGAGTAAAGGAATAGACATTAAAAGAACCATTTGTGCCGCACCAAACATAGGCACAATTGTAAGTTCGGTGAGACCTGGCGCATTAGCTGTTCTTGCGAGTTGCGCTTGAATGATCATGAACGTATCAACTTGTTTCAAGAAAATATTAGCAAGAAACCCTTGAACAAAAGCGAGCACGACCCAAGCTAGTGGGGACGCAAACATAGATTTGAGTTCTTTTAAAGCGATAACAATTATCATTTTCTATTCTTTTTGATTAACTTAACTGTAGTTTGCGGGCTCATGTTTCTAAATTATCTCGAGTTGTGAGCTCAACGAATACCTCTTCCACGCTTGCCTGCGCTCCGACGAGTTCTGTTAATCCCCAATTTTCATCCACGCTGAGTTGCACTAATTTATCTGTTGGGTCGTCATCCGTGTTTAAACCAGAGAGCCTGAACACGCTCTCTCTAATCGGAGAAACCTTAACATTTGTAAGTCTACTTTCAAGCATTTCTTGACTTGGTGAATTACGAAAAGATACTTGAATTGACTTGCCGGATCTAAACTGCCTCAGTCCCTCTATCTCGTCGTCGAATACCACTTTTCCTTTATGAAGTATTTGAACACTGTCGCATATCGCTTCAACTTCAGGGAGGATATGAGTTGATAAAATGACGCTGTGGTGCTCCCCTAAATCCTTTATTAAAGACCGTATCTCTATGATTTGATTGGGGTCTAGGCCAACAGTTGGCTCGTCTAAAATAACAACTTCTGGCTCGTGGATGATGGCCTGCGCGATACCGACGCGCTGCTGGAAGCCTTTGGATAGCGAGCCGATTAGGCGCTGACTCATCTCTGTTAGGCCTGTTTTCTCTTTCGCATTTTCAATCGCGAGCTGAATTCGTTTTGGTTTGACTTTATGTAACCTCGCTACGAGTTTTAGGTATTCGTTTACCCGCAGCTCTTTATAGACGGGAGGAATCTCAGGCAAATAACCTATTTTTGCTTTGGCAAGGATCGGGTCGTCAATTAAATCGATTCCGCAAACGCTTATGGATCCTTCGGTAGGAGCTAGGTTACCGGTGATCATTTTCATAGTCGTGGATTTTCCAGCGCCGTTAGGTCCAAGTAGCCCAATAATTTCGCCTTTTTTCAGCTTTAGTGACACGTCACTGACTGCGACGTTATTTCCGTATTTTCTAGTCAGTGCAGATGCTGATAGTGTGAGGGAGATATCTTGCTTAGTCATATTTTTTCAAGGCTTTAACCCGAGGTTAACAGACAATTAAGAGCAGTTTCGATAATATGACGCTTATCCAATTGAGTCAGAATACGCGTCTAGCTGATTTCATTAAGTGGAGTAATATACCGAATCTTGACTCTCCTTTGAAGGCTATGTGTCAATTTGGTCATTTTAATGAGTGAATTTTTTTATGTAACCTGCATCATATACGGGTGATTAAAACTCGAGTGAGCGAATTATGAACCTACGATTAGGGATATTGACTGGTTGTTTGTTGTGCCTCAATCCATTGGCGCAGGCCGCAACCAGCCCGTTACCAATAGCGGACGAGCTGTTAAACAGAATCAGTCAGGAGAAGATTCTCGCCCAGTCATCCACAGACGGCCATGACGGGCGCTCTATTGAGGCCAATAGCGAGGCAAACTCGCCACCGAGCGAATTTCGTACCGATTTGATGTTTAAGTTTTTAATCGCAGAATTTGCGAAGCATAACAAGCTTTTCGACCTGTCTGCAGAAACATTACTGGACATATTAAGAAATTACGAGCGTGAGGACATCGCAGAAATGACCGCTAATGCTGCCAACGCGGCCCGTCGATTAGACATTGCATTGGAGGCAGCGAAAGTTTGGTTTCGCTTAAAACCTACCTCGACCAAAGCTCGATTTGTTTATTTAACAGTGGTACTTAGAAATAATGAGTTTGAAGCGGCAAGGCCGTTGATTAATGATTATTTAAACAATAGATCTGGGGAGATTGATAAAAAACTTCAATATATTGCCGATTTGGTCAGTAACGCTCAAAATCGTGCCGAGGGTTATCGGTTTTTGTTAGGTGTGACTGATGAACTAGAAGATTCGTATGTTAAGTCGCTATTGCTTGGACAGTCAGCTCTGAAGGCCGGAATGGCTGTCGAAGCTAATTTGCATGCAGAGCACGCGTTAAAAATTAACTTACGATCTGAAGACGCCGCTCTACTCAAAGCAGCAGCACTTAGGCAACTGGATGATGGCTCGTCTATGGTGTTCCTTTACGAGTTTCTAGAGGCTCACCCCGAAGCCGGTAGTGTCCGTGCCAGCGTTGTGGGCGACTTGGTGCGTGAGGAGCGTTATGAGGACGCTATTCCTCACTTAAAGCGTTTGGCCAATGACGAGGAAAATGGTGCGAATGTGCACTTCACTCTCGCTTTAGTGTTTTATGAGCTGGAGCGTTTCAATGAGTCCCAAGACAATGTTCATCGGGCCCTATCTTTGGGCTATGAAGATAAGGCATCTGCCTATTTTCAATTGGGACTTATCGATGAGCAATTGAATATGATGGGATCAGCGGCTAACTGGT
>CAJQMS010000110.1 GCA_905479505.1 uncultured Burkholderiales Genera incertae sedis bacterium
CGGAGCTAGCATGGACAGTAACACAGTACCTCCGCTCTCTCCTCCATGCTCACGATGAGGCTTAGCGTCAGCCGGGCTAAGTGCATAATCTCCCTTCCTACGTAAAACACGCTTTATAGCGCCATCTTCTTGCAGTTCCTCCAGATGCTGTTCGCCATCCAAAACAAAAGTCATCGTTGAGGCGACGTGTCGGTGCCTTCGACAGTGCCCCTTATCAGCAGCATACCGAAGTAGCATATCTAAACGGCCCGCCTCAAGGTCAAAACCCAATAAACTATATTCAAAATCGATCTTAAAGTCATGATGTGTAGAATCTGTAACACGCCTCCAATCAACTGAATCTAAATTTAAAGAAAATTGATGCATACTTTCCCTTCATAACTTGGTATCTGTTTTCCATTAAATTTTACCTAGAGGTCGAAATGAAAAATAACAGTAAGTGTTTTTCACTCGCTCGCTATTTAATTAATTAAGTATAGCAAGCCTCCGATTAAGACAAAAGACGCCCTAGGGCGCCTTTTGAACTCGATGACCATAGCCATCGAATAACATCCAAAACAAAATTTCTTAATTCATTTTGTATGTCAGGCTCTGATTGCACATTGACTCGCCTCCTGGAGCGCCCTTACATGCCCACGGACCTTGACCAGTGATACCTGCATATTTTCCAGTTCCACCAGTTATGTAATTAGTGCCCTCATTGGTACCCGCATTACCCTCGAAATTGGTATAAATGTGGTCTCCGTCTGAATCACTCCATGAGCACTTACCATCCATATCACCATTGATATCAAATGCCCCGTAACATCCAGCGACTCCCTCATGCAATAAGCCTGAGCCATCAGAGGAAAAATTAAATCCCTGGCAAACCGCACCACCCACCGCGGTGTCGTCAGCCCCTGGAGTCGTGAAGAAGTCACACCCCCAGCCAGTATGGAACTGTATGACACCTGACTTTGGAATATCGGCGTAAGCCGCACCTGAGATAAACATAATTGAAGCAATTGCGAATAATACTTTTTTCATGTGTAGTTCTCCTTTGTTATATGAATTAACTCAATTTCACAAAAATTACACTCGTACTTTGTTTCGCTTTTAACGCTTTATGTCGTGAATCAATCTAAATTTAAGATCACTCACCATTTCATGATTGCTTATAAATACATAAAACACAATATGTTTCTTAATTTAATTCACGCAAATGGCATGTCAAAACTAATAGTCACCTCGATAGGGGATATGCTTGCATGGCAATCAAAGGCGCGCATCGAACTTAACGCAATCTGAGAGATCTATAAGTATCTTTAAAGGTCGGAGTAAAGATTCTTTAAAAATGAGCAAGAAGTGTAAAAACAAATTAAGTTAGGGGTTTAATATGATTCTATGTCTCGGAGCATTACTCGGGTTCATTTCAGTTGCGTTTGGGGCGTATGCTGAACACGCTCTCCGTGAAACCATAACGGAGGAACACTTTAGATTTCTGATGACTGCGGTCAGATATAATCAAGTGCACGCCGTTGCAGTAATCGCCCTAGGTTTAGTCGAACTCGCTAACGTCCAACCCACAAGATTCGCTTTAGCACGCTGGAGCGGGATGCTGTTCATATTGGGGACCGTGCTTTTTAGTTTTAGCATTTACGCCTCCGTCACATTCAAATTACCAGCTCTCGTCAATATTACCCCCGTTGGAGGCGTCACAATCATGGGGGGGTGGCTCATGCTCGCTCTATTCGGTTACAGGACAATGTCGACCAAACATGTCCATTAAAAAGAGGTCTATCGCGTTGTCCTTAGTCGCCATAATTTTATTAGGAGGTTTAGCCGCTGGGCCAATTATGAGTAATGTGGAACGACCAACATACGAGGTGTTAGAGAAGCACGCCGCCATTGAAATACGACAATACGCACCGAGACTGGTTGCCAACGTTACAACGTCAGGTTCGAGGGAAGAAGCAATAAGCTCCGGATTTAAAATACTCGCTGACTTTATCTTCGGAAACAATACACCACCTGGGGATTTAAAAAATTCAGGTGGCAATAGCGATAAAACTCAAATCGCGATGACCGCCCCGGTGGAACAGATTGCTAGTGGAACCAGATGGACAACCGGCTTTAACATACCGGCCAAATTTACATTGGAGACGCTACCTAAACCCAACAGCTTAGAGATAAAACTTGTTGAAAAACCCGCACAGAAGTTTATTAGCATCACGTTTTCCGGTTCAAATACCTCAAAAAATGTGATGCGCCACGAGAGCACACTTAAAGAGTTCATAAGCGAAAACAATATGCGCGTAAAAGAGTCTGCAGTTTATGCATTTTACAATCCGCCATGGACGCTGCCCCTTTTTAGAAGAAATGAGGTACTGTTCGCCATTAACGAGTAAAAATGTATAACTGAAAAGGAGCAGTATGAAACCTTTCTTTGAATTGCGAGTTTACGAAGTCCTCCCAGGAAAAATGAATGAATGGGTGGAGTTCATGGAAAAAACGATTATTCCTTTTCAGCGAGGTAAAGGAATGGTTATTAAGGCAAGTTTCGTGCTAGATAGCACCGATTCATTTTTAGTGTCCGATGGGGAGCGTTCACTTAGCTCGGTTAACGATGGGAATACGTTCGTTTGGATCCGAAGGTTCGAGAGCGTTGACCACAAAAAGGATCTCTACAAAGCGGTCTATGAAAGCGAAGAATGGACCACTACAATCGCACCAACGGTAGCAAAGTTAATCGACAGGAACACTATTGTGGTCCACAACCTATCCTCGACTCCAGATTCATTACTTAAATAACCAATAATCAAAAGACATTCCAAGCATGATTAAAAAGATATTTACATCAGTAATTTTTATCACACTTTTTGTCAGCCCACTAACTCAGGGACTAGCGAAAGAAAGAGACCCTTGGGTCGATTACTTTTTAGACCAAATTGCAGGTATCCGGGTCGAAATATCGAAACTCGAAACAGATGGAGTAGTCGAAAAACTCAGACATGACTTGGCCCTCGAAGCAAAAGTGGACGAGCTCTCTCAATCAGTAAATGAACTAAGAACTATTGTTCAAGAGCAACAAAAATTGATAAAGGAGCTGCAATCTAAAGCTAAGCAGTAACCAGGGTTGTAGGCTGCCAATCTTAGTCAAGATGCCCTCTCTCCTCGCCGCTGACTACAATGTCTGTTCAATGTCTCGGTAACTTAAAAATCTATTTCACTACATGTGCAAGCTCACAAACCAGTTGACACGGATGGATGCAAGGTATTTACTATAGATAGGGTCTGAAAAGGGATCCTACTGTAGATAAAAAGCTAAGTATTGTTGCCCACTCAGTGGCTAACCGCTTCAGATGGTGACGATAATCAAGCGTAATTTATGCAAGGTTTAATTACCGTTATCAGTGAAACCCCTCAACAAGGAGGCCTTTCAATGCATTTAAATATCTCAGCTCACCACCTCAATATCACTCCTGGTATCGAATCGCATCTGCGAAATAAATTAAGACCGATAAAGCGCCATTTTGACCATCCCATCAAAGTCGGCATCATTCTCTCTGTATCGAAAAACGAACACAAAGCAGAAGCAAAGTTGCACTTATTTGGTAGGGATCTGTTCTGCGAATCGACAGGGCTTAACCTCTATAACGCAATAGATGATTTAGCGATAAAAACCGATCGGCAAGTACTCAAACTGAAAGCTCGTGCGACCCGTTATTCAACTGACTCAATAAGGAAATTACAGATGGCTGTTGGCCCTGTCTGACCTGCCAAGTAAATCTTCATTCAATAAGGGTGTCTTAAAAATCTAAACTTTGGGACACCCTAAAATTTTATAAAAACTCCCCAATTTAATAATGTCAGCTTGTCATCATCGAAGTCATAAACCTCGTACTCTAAACGCGTAGAGAAAAGGTCCGTAACAGGAATGTCAAAGCCGACGCCCCTAAGCACATCCGTCCCGTCAATCTCTGTTGCAAATATAGTGGCACTACCTGTGCCTACAACTCGAGATGTATCCCATTGATGAATGCCGACTTTAAGGTAAGGTTGAACCGTTTCAAACGGAGCCGTGAGGATCGCACTTAAACCTAATGAGGTAGGCTCAAGACGAGTACTACTCGTAACCCCAGTCGTGTTAGTACTACTTAATGCACCCTGCGTGATTGATGCGCCATTCGGCATGACGAGCACCAACTCACCAAAATCGGCGTAATGTCCCTCAATGGATAATAATGAGTTAGCTCGATATCCGCCAAAGATTTTATAACCACTCTCTTGGTCATCAAGGGTTGCCCCTCCAGATAAGATGATATCCGAGCCGTAATCCGCCTCACTGTGAGAAATAGAAGAGCCAAAATAAAACCCTTGCGAAAACCCCATATGAGGACTCGGCAGAAACAAAAATACCAAAAGAAATCGAAAATAAGTTCTAAAATTAAGCATGCATAACCCCTAACCCGCCTAGCCATTAATTGATAAAAATTTCCCGTAACAGAATAGGGATAGTGAATACCTTACACTGATAAAATAAACGATTACTAATATAAACGAATAAGTCACATTAAAGGGATAAAAACTATGCACTTAAAAGTCTACCTGTCAGGTGAGATTCACACTGAATGGCGCTCAGCCATCACTACCAGATGCTCGGAAAAACCAATCACATTTTTAAGCCCAGTGACAACCCACGAATCCAGTGATGACTGTGGCGTGAACATACTAGGCTCAGAGTCTAGCAAATTTTGGCATGATCATAAAAGTGCGAAGGTCAATGCTATTCGAACACGAAAAGGCATCGAGGATGCTGATATTGTTGTCGTGTGTTTTGGCGAAAAATACAAACAATGGAATGCAGCTTTTGACGCTGGCTATGCAGTCGCAAATGGTAAGTCGTTAATTGTACTTCACCAACCAGAGCATCAACATGCGCTAAAAGAAATTGATGCTGCAGCGTTGGCAGTCGCTGAAACGCCAGAACAAATTGTACAAATACTGACATATGTATTGGACGGATCGCTGCCTTCGTAACCACCAAAACATCAACTCACTATCCAGGAGATCTAATGAAAAGTCGACAACTCGGAATACACGGACCAGAGGTGTCTGCTATCGGAATTGGCGCCCTATCTTTTTCTAATTTTTACGGCCCAGCAAAAGACGAGGAGTCATGCAACATTCTCTCTTCAGCGTTAGATCTTGGTATAAACCATATTGACACGTCAAATGTTTATGGTAACGGCCGTTCGGAATCAGTCATCGGAACGTTCCTCAATCGGCAAGGGAGATTAAAAGACGAACTGTTCACTATCGCGTCCAAAGTCGGCATCTGTCGTAATAAGGAAACGGGGGAGCGCTACTTCGATAATAGCGAAGCACATATTCGCGATCAACTGGAAAAAACCCTAGTCAGACTGGGAATCTCGACGCTAGATTTGTACTATATTCACCGTCGTGATGAAACAATTCCTATCGAGGAAGTCGCAGGCACAATGAGTAAAATGGTAGAGGAGGGAAAGATTAAAGCATTTGGTTTCTCGGAAATAGCACCCTCCTCCCTTAAAGTTGCCAACTCAGTAGCTCACGTAGCAGCCGTACAATCCGAATATTCTCTCTCGACAAGAAACCCGGAGTTGGGCTTAATACAAACAACCAAGGCCCTGGGGTCAGCCTTTGTGGCCTTTTCACCTGTTGGAAGATCACTATTAACCGACGATCCACACTCAGAAGACCGCATCTCTGACATGGATTTCCTGCGTGAGAACCCACGATTCATCCAACCTAATCTAGGCAGAAATATTGATGCGACAAATGAATTCAGAAATATCGCACAAGACTTAAATATCAGCGCCTCCGGCCTTGCAATAGCCTGGTTGCTACACCAAGAAAAGAACATTATTCCCATTCCAGGCACGCGCTCTGTTAAACACTTAAAACAACTAGCTGAGGGCGCGACAAAAAAGTTGTCCGATGAAGACCTTAGTTTAATTGCTCGAGCACTTCCGGTGGGATGGGCACATGGCAACCGATATTCACTGAACCAATCCAAGGCTGTTGAGCAGTATTGCTAGACTTAGCGAGGGGGACACAATATGCCAACTGAATATCCAGGACCTTTAGTTTCACAGCAATGGCTATATGACCATCTCAATGACGATAATATTTGTATTGTGGATGCGACCGTTCATCTACCAGATACAGGCCGTAATGCGAAGAAAGAATTCACGGAACAGCACATACCTAACGCGATTTTTTTTGACTTAAGCGATATCGCTGATCCGAATAATCCGCTTCCACGAAAAGTCCCCGATAGGAATCTCTTTAGCGAGAAAGTTGGACAACTCGGCATTGACAACAGCACCCATGTCATTGCCTATGACACGCCTGGCTTGTATAGCGCGGCACGTGTTTGGTGGTTGTTTAGGCTATACGGCTACGATAACGTCTCCATCCTCGATGGAGGGCTGCACCGATGGAAACAATGTCGAAATCCGACTACCGACAAGAGAGTAAGTCGTGAGCCAAGTGATTTTAGAATTAACGAGACCCGAGATTTACTGTCAAAAAAAGAGGAGGTTCTCGCATGCTCAACAAAAGGAGAAACAATTCTTGATGCCCGAACCCTCGGTCGTTTTTCAGGCAAAGAAGCCGATCGCTACCCAGGAACACGACCTGGACATATCCCTGGAAGCGCTAATCTATATTGGGCTAACCTACTGAACAGCGAAACGCGTGAACTATTATCAAAAGCAGATCTGGAAGAGACATTCAAATTGTCAGGTATAGACGTCGATCAACCAATCGTTCTCACGTGTGGATCAGGGCTCACTGCCTGCATTCTCGGTTTCGCTTTAGATCGCATTGGAAAATCCAAATGGAAGATCTATGATGGATCATGGGATGAATGGGGTCGCGATCAAGACTTACCCATTGAAATTGATAATTAATTACATTTGATGAACCAATAAGAACCACTCACTGGATACTCACAATGACATATTCAAACACAACGACACTCGGATTTATTGGACTGGGATCCATGGGGCTTCCGATGGCAAGCAATATGCTCAAAAGTGAATTAACCATGTATCTATACGACCTCGAACCTGCAAGATATGCGTCGCTACAGGGAAGTAAGACTCACCAATGCGACTCGCCAAAAGACGTAGCAAACAAAGCAGATATTATTTTTACGTGCTTACCATCATTAGAAGCAGCACACTTTGTCGCTCTAGATCCGAGCAAAGGCATCATTCAAGGTTCAAATGTTCAAAGTATTGTTAACCTTGGAACTACAGGTAGCCAATATGCAAAAGAGGTTTCGGAAGCCTTAATGGAGCGAAATATCCATTTTCTAGACTCTCCCATCTCTGGTGGCCCTGCCGGAGCCGCAAACGCAACACTGGCTGTAATGTGCTCCGGTCATAAAGCGACTTATGATTTTTTATGTCAAAAAGTATATCCGTACATGAGTGAAAAACAGTTCTATGTGGGCGATGATGCTGGAATGGCCCAAGTCATGAAATTAGTGAACAATATAAATTTATTCATGCAGCTCGCCGGAACACTAGAATCGTTAACACTTGGCGAAAAGGCCGGATTGAATCCGAGCCAAATGATTGAGGTCATTAACGCTTCGTCTGGATTAAGCCGATCCAGTCAGGTATTTATTCCCAACAACATTCTCAGTGGTAAATTCAATTTTGGGGCAAGTAACGCCATTCTGAAAAAGGACCTCGACCTTTGGATAAGCGAAGTAGAAAATTATAAAACACCAAGCCAAGTTGGAGGTGCAACCCGTTCAATTTTTGACGAAGCCATTAAAGAACACGGTTTAGAGGCTGATTTAACCACAATTTACTCCACGCTAAAACGTATCGCCTCAATTAAATAAAGACGAAGAAATCATTTTTCTGGACATGTCGGAGACGTCACCTCTTTTCATGCTCCGAGCCTCAATAGAGGGCAAAAACGTTACCTCAGCGACATGGGATTTCTCGACGATGATTTGATCCAGAGAACGCATAAAAGTCATATCGTTGACATACGCGATACGGTCTGTCTGAACCCGATTTGCATCGAGGTATTTCAGAGAAATTGGTGTGACCTTTGCTTTAGCATCAAGAGCTGCTTGAAAGGCTGAAGAATGAAATGGCGCTAAGCTATTCCCTCGCGTCGTGGTGCCCTCCGGAAAAACACACACCGAATGACCTAACATCAAAGTGGTATAAATACGTCCGTTGACCTCTTTAATTTCTCGACGGCTAGCCCTCTTTATAAAGATCGTTCCGACAAATTGCGCTAACAATCCAATGAGCGGCCATTGTCGAACTTCAGATTTGGACACAAAACAAATCGGCATGCTCGCGGATATGACCGCTATATCCAGCCAGGAAATATGATTGGCAACGAAAAATCTGCCTGCTACGTCAAAGTTAACTCCTTTTATGTCATGCCTAACTCCGAGCATCCACAACAGCCCTTGAAACCAATACTTCGCAACCAAGCGCTTTAACAAGACCCCTTTGAGCGGGCACATTAAAACGGCAATGAGTAAACCTATAATCAATATGGCAATCAAGCAAGGGTACCTAATGGCTCTACGAAGATATCGCTGAGCTTGATGGATTAATGGCATACCATCCCTATCAGATAAAAGAAACTAACTCAGTGTTTGAACAGTTTTGGTTTAAGTAGAGAAGCATCCTAGCCACAACGATCCGTTACACCTGGATTGTAAGAAACATTTCTAATACGAGGCACATTAGGTACCTGAACTGGAACTGTTTTTTTATTTCTCAACCAGCGCGCAACGAGATCCCAAATAGGCTCTCCTGTTGCAACCTCGTTGACCGGAGCCCAACCAGCCACCCTATAATTTTTTGACGGTTCGATCAGTTTCCTTCCAAGACGCATCTCTGAAATACGAGATCCCATTGCCGCAGATGGATCAATGGTATAGCTCATCCCTCCAACACGAACCATATCGCCCCCTTGCTGATAATACGGGTCGGGATTAAAAATATTATCTGCTACATCCTCTAAGATGGATTTTATTGTATCGCCGGTCATCTCAGTTAAGGTGCTATGAGAATACGTTGTGGCTGTATGCTCTAAGAGCGACTCCATGGTGATCGTCGTTTGAGGCAAAAGTGTAGTCCCCCAACGGAATCCCGGAGAGAATGCTATATCCGCTTCGAACTCGTCAATTAATGCATCTAAAATCAGCTGATCGAAACTGCCGTTAAAATTGCCTCTTCGATACAATAGCCCCTCAGTTACCGCTAAGGGTTCCAGTAACTTGTCTTTAAATGGACGTCTCACCCTTTCAATCAGATCCTCCATCTCCTGATCGGCATCGAGAAATTGCGAAAACACGGGTACGAGCCGATATCTAAAATCTGCGACACCGCCATCAGTAACTGATAGATCTAGGACACCAAGGAATTTGCCATTACTCCCCGCGTTAGTCACAATAGTTTTTCCAGATTGATTTGGAACAATCGCAGGAACTGGCATTCCATCGTGTGTATGCCCGCCGAGAATAGCGTCAATTCCTGTGACTCTAGAGGCCAGCTTTAAATCTACGTCCATTCCATTATGTGATAACAATACAACCGTATTAATACCTCGCCGACGAATACGATCTACTAATTGCTGTAACTCATACTCCCTAATCCCAAAACTCCAATCCGGAATAAGATAGCCGGGATTTGCGATCGGCGTATAAGGAAAAGCCTGACCTATAATAGCGACTGGAACGCCATTCATCTCTTTGACCATGAACGAATCAAAGACGGGCTCATCAAAATCAAAAGTTTTAATATTTTGAGCGATAAAATCAACTTTCCCAGAAAAGTCACTATTGACAATTTGTTGTACTCGGTCTGCGCCAAGCGTCATTTCCCAATGAGCCGTCATGACATCAACTCCAAGAAGCAAACAAGCGTCCACCATATCCTGACCGTTAGTCCAAAGCGCCGTTCCAGAACCCTGCCAGGTATCTCCTCCGTCAAGCAATAACGCGCCAGGTCGCTCTGAGCGAAACTTGTCAACGAGCACCTTGAGATGAGAAAAACCACCAAGGCGACCATATACGCTTGCGGCCTCCTCAAAATTGAGACAAGAAAATGCATGCGCCAGAGCGCTACCCGCAGGAACACCCACAGCTTTAAGCAAAGAGTCACCGACAATGTGTGGCATCTTTCCGAATGCGTCTCCAACACCCATATTCATGCTGGGCTCTCGATAATGAACGGGGTTTAACTGAGCATGACAATCAGTCATATGCAAAAGATGAACATTCCCAAATTTTTTAATATCATAGAGTGCATTTATTTGTGGGTTTGATCGCGCTCGCAAGTCTGATACAGGAAGTCCCGCCGCTGCAGCAGCGCCCATGGCAAGTAAAAAATCCCTACGCGAAAGCGTCACACAAAGGCCTTATCTTCATTGATTTACCGGAGACTCAGGATCCAACAACAAAGCCATAACATCCCTCATCTCCGAAATTGACAGGATTTTATTATGGCCGTAACGGGGCATATTTGAACAAATCAAAAGTGCCTGAGGATTAAAAATTTTAGTCCAGGTATAGCGAATTACTTCATCCGAGTAGCCGCGTATTTCACCATATCTGTATAACGATGGGCCAAGAGTGCCGTGCGCCAATTCCTCTTTTTGGATCTGATGGCAGGCGTAACAGTTACCGCCATTTTTTGTATTTTCCGAGTCATTAAATCTCAAACCCTTGCCGCTTTGGGCTATGAGCTCACCACGAGCCCAATCACCGATATAGGCACCATCTTCCAAAAATTTAATCCCTTTTAAATTTTCACTCATCAAGCGCTTAGCTTCGTCACTACTGACCACTGGTTTAAGTTCGCTACAAAATTTCTGTGTCGAATCTTGGTCAAAAAACTTAGTGAAGTTAACCGGCCCTTTGCTCTGTAATCCACCATGAAGTAGGTCATTCAGTTTGGGTGAGTTGAACTCAGCCGCTAACACAGTCGGAGAATTAAACCAGGATGATAGCCCGACTAATACAGTGAGAATAAATAGATTACCTTTAAACATTTCTAACGCTTTATCCCGGGTGCTTCATATAGACCGCCATCAGCACTTTTTGCCAAAAACATGATTAATGCAGTCATCAAATCGCTCCCGTAAATTGGTTCGGGAAATCGTTGTTGCCTAAGGCAATCGTAGAGTCTGTGCTGCATGGTGCGGACTTCTCCCGCCGACACTCGATAAGCAGGCCATGAGCCATATGATTTACTGGCTTCGTCCTTATTCCTAAAATTTGGAAGCTCCTGCAGCCTGATCCTCTGGTTATCGCCGCTATGGCAAGTTATACAACCAAAATCATGCGAACCTGCCCTAAAATGGAAGAATTGTTTTCCTAATTCGTATACTCGCTTTTCCTCGATCCGCATCAATGGAATATTCATGTGCAACCCTCTAGATTCAGATGCAATGTACGCCACCAACATTTCAATTTCCGATGTCTCTTGGCCTCTTTTTGTAAATGGATACGAGATAATATCTGCGCGAGAAAATCCCTGAATTAATGTTCGGCAATAGATTAAGCGTTGCTCAAGATCCATCACTTTTTGCGCGTCAAAAAAGAACCGAGGTAATTCAACATAGGCCCCTACTGTTACTCCGGGTCCTTTACCCAAATCACAAGTCTCCAAGCTAGCGTTTTTAGGCCCTGCTTTGCGATACCAGAGTTCTTCCCCCGAAAAAACCCACAACTCTGCCGGATTAACGTCATCCAGCAAATCCCGGTACTCCTGGATACCGGCAGTAGTATCCTCATCAGCAAAAACCTGACTGAAAGAGAACGCGCCAAAAATCAGAATAAGAACAGACCACTTAAGCACAATTACCCTTTGAAAAAATCTAATAGATAACACTGTCTTTAAAGTACCGTCCGAACAAAAATTGTAGGATATCTAAAAAAAATAGCCGGCTAAACCGGCTATTTTCATTTCATTTAGCCTGGTTTCAATGCTGATGCTCAGACGACTCTTCAGTCTCTTTGGGCTTGTCTTCAACAGGCTTGATGTTGGCACCCGAATATTTGCTGGGACCAGGAGTTCCTGCAGGACCCGCAAAGGCTGATGAACAGGCAAAGACGAACGCAAGAGATAAAATAAAGGTCAGTACTTTCATTGTTTTGTCGCTCCAAATTAGACATGTCATACGGATAGGTTAAAAGTAATGCTAAACAGAGTCAACTGAAATAATCAGCCTCTCGACTTCGACGAAAAATTGGGAAGTTTATTGCCGATCTCGGCCCATCAAGCGAATTCGACAAGCAAGTATCGCTTTACTTAAAAAACTCATCGTTATGCTCGCCTACGAGCGGCGCATACTTCTGCCGATCGTCATTATTTCTCAGCGCTTTAACAATTGGAACGGGAATCGCAGGCATGGAATCTCCACTCTTGCTCGTTAGAATTTCATCAAAAACACCGCGTGCTTTAAATTGCTTGTCATCTAATGCCTCCTTAACGGTCTTAACGACAGAACAACAGCAATCAGCCTCTCTTAAGATAGGCTCCCAATGAGCCGCGGTATGCCGTTTAATAATAGCTCCAACCTGTCGAATAGTTTCTTCCTCGTTAACCGAATCGTCTTGATACTGCATCGCCAAGCCTATAGTCGCAACAAACTTTGACCAAAATTTATCCTCTAACGGGCCTGCTGCAACAAATCGATCATCGCTCGTTGGGTATAGCTGGTATCTCGGAGATCCGCCGGTTAAACGATCTCCCCCATTTTTTGGATTGTCGCCGGTCACTTGTGTTTTACCAAGCGCCCAAAATAAAAAAGGTAACACACCATCAGTCATCGAAATATCAATATGGCACCCACATCCGGATAAGTCTCGCTCCCTGAGTGCTAATAAGATGTTCATTACCGCAGGGTAAGATCCGCCAGCTATGTCAGCGATGAGGGCTGGTGGAACAACGGGCTCATCTACTGAACCTAAACCTAACGACAACAGGCCAGCGTCGCCCACATAATTGATATCGTGACCAGCCAGTTTTTGTTTTGGCCCACTCTGACCATAACCAGAAATTGAACAATAAATAATTTTAGGATTTATTTTTTTTATTGCCTCATGGTCCAAACCTAAACGAGACATCACGCCAGGTCTAAACTGCTCTACTAAAATATCGGCCGTTTCGATCAACGGGATTAATAAATCTCGATCAGAATCACTTTTTAAATCGAGTGTAATACTCTTTTTTCCTCGATTTAAAAGAGAAAAATTGATACTGCTATCACTCCATGCCGGCGGGTGTCGTCTCATATCTTCACCCGAGACAGGTCGTTCGATCTTAATCACCTCCGCGCCCGATTCAGCTAAAAATAAAGTTGCCATCGGCCCAGGGAGTAATGTTGAAAAATCTAAAACCTTTATACCTCTTAGGGGTCCAGTCATATTCACTCTCTTGCAAATTAGTTTGTAGTCAAAGTCATACCCCGTTCCAAAACTCAGCTCATGGTGAGCATGATGTGTCAGACATAACCGAATTGAATTAAACGTTTAGACGTTCGCACCAAGCTCTGCATCTAAAGGTTTAAGTAAACCATGACTCTTGCTACTATTCTACAAGGATCGACTGAACCATAAAAATTACCTATGCTAATTGTTGACTGGGGAACCACCTCATTAAGGATTTACAAAATACGCGAGCCAGGCCTCGTTGAGGAAGTGATTGAGTCACGCCTTGGAATCATGAACGTAAATAATAATGACTTCTCGAGCGTCTTGAGTGAGCTACTAAATCCATCAGATATGAATGACCAAATCGTAATGTTTGGCATGATAGGAAGCAAAAATGGTTGGCATGAAACACCTTACGTTCAAGCACCTACCGCAGTAAGCGAACTTATCAACCACGCGCAAAAATATTCATGGGCCAGTGATAGTGAATCCATCACTCCTTTTTGGATCATGCCAGGGGTTAAACTTGAAAAATCAGATGGCCAAGTCGAAGTTATGCGAGGTGAGGAAACGCAAATTATCGGATTTTTAGAAACAGAACCAACCTTCAAAGGCAAAATAGTTCTACCTGGCACCCACAGTAAGTGGATTTCTATTCGCGATGGCTACATCAATGATATTCGGACTTACATGACAGGCGACGTCTACAGCGCTGTTCTTGACAGCACAATACTAAAGCATACAACTTTGCAAAATTGCGAACCATGTACCAAGTCCTTTCTTCACGGGGCTGAGCTATCGTCAAAAAAACAATCGATTACTAATTTAATGTTTCAGGCTAGATCTAAGGTCTTGAACCATGAGTGGGACCCTTCCGAGGCAACAAATTACCTGTCAGGTTTACTCATAGGCCATGAGGTGCGTCAAGAATTAGCTTCCAATGAGGATATCCGAATCATCGGCTGTGGCGAACTTTCAAATCGCTACAGTGCCATATTCAGCTATCTTAATCATCATGCAGATGTGATTGATCAATCAGTCGTTTCTTACTGCGAGACGACCTTTAAAAGCCTTTTATAAAATGATCAAAAATAAATTTGAACTAGCATTTCAGCGATGTCCTTTAGTGGGAATTCTCAGAGGTATTCGTCCAACGGAGGCGATCGATGTTACTGAAACCCTTGTCTCCGTAGGATTCAAAATAATAGAGGTTCCCCTTAATAGTCCTGAGGCTCTAAAAAGTATCGAAAAAATCGTATCTAAGTTTGGGGATTCCTGCGTCATCGGCGCCGGGACTGTAGTAAGTGAAAAACAAGTCGCTGATCTTCATAACGCGGGAGCAGCCTTAGTCGTATCACCGCACGCAGACCCCGAGCTTGTTGAAAAAACTTTGGAATATGACATGTATCCGATACCGGGGATCGCGACCCCCACGGAGGCATTTAGAATGATCAAATCGGGCGCCACGACTCTAAAGATTTTTCCGAGCGAGCTCATAAAACCCAAGCAGCTTTCAAGTTTAGTTCAAGTACTGCCCAAAAATATCCGTATCCTACCTGTGGGTGGAATTAATCACGAAAACATTTCCGATTATTTAAAGGCTGGAGCTCATGGTTTCGGGCTAGGCGCGTCTCTTTACCAGCCAGGGTTGGAAATTTCCACCGTTCGAAAAAATGCAGTCACTCTTATCAAAGCATTAAGGCTTGACTAAGACTAAAACAGTGATCCTCATTGGTTTTTATATTCAGTCCGAACGAACGACCTTAAGAGGTATATGGTTTTTTGGGTCTAAGCCCGGTTCGTCCATCGGATCCTGTTTTGTTATCGGGCGGGGATCAGCTAACACTAGATTTCGTACGTAATTAGGTAGTGCGAAAACACCATGATGCGTATCTGCGTTGTAATATTGAAGATCAGCAATTTTTCTCGTTTTAATTCGCCTCTCAACACTTTCCGAATCCAAGGCGAGCGGGTCTGTTTTGTCAGAGGCTGTCGCCATACCCCAAATCGCACCGTAAAGAGGTACGTAAACTAAATAAGGGCGGACTGTACCAAATACTGCGCTAAGTGAACTATAGACTCTATGAAAGACATTAGGTCTTGTGACTGGCGACCCAAGGTGCATCGACAAGACCCCGCTAGGACCAAGAATACGTCGACAATGATTGAGGAAATCAATCCGATATAACGCTTCAGAAGGACCAAACGGATCGGTCAGGTCTAACATCATCAGATCAAATTGATCATCACAATTTTCGACATACTGCTTACCGTCGGCAATCAATACCTTTAAACGCGGATCGTTAAACGCACCTCGATGCACTCCTGGTAGGTGCTCCTTACAGAAATTAACAACGACCTCATCAATTTCCACCATGACCACCTCTTCAATAGATGAATACTTTAAATATTCTTCCGCGGCCCCACCGTCACCACCACCAATAATCAATGCCCGCTTTGGTGCGTCATGTGATATCGCGGCGGGATGAACCATATTTTCGTGATAAAAAAACTCATCTTCATCTGAGGTCATGAAGTAATCGTCGATACGAAGCGTGCGTCCAAAGTGGGTATCCAAAACCTCAATATCTTGGAATGGTGATTTCGCATGTGCGAGTCGTTCTTTTGATCTAACCCAGAAACCTAAACCATCGTTGAGGCTCTCTACAAAATATTCCTCATCATTTTTTTTCTTCATACGCTTATAAGCCTGAATTCCAACGGCTAAAGCCTTTCAACGGCATGTGATTTTTCGTAGTCAGGCTTGAAAGTATCTAATAAAGCTTGGTAGAGGCGTCGGGCACGCGGTCGGTTATCTTGAGAATAACTACAAACATAGACATCCACAGTTACGTAGTTTTTCTCAGGCCAAGTATGTAATGACATATGTGACTCAGCCAGCACAACCATACCGGTCACTCCACCATCTCCACCGAATTGATGGAAAAAATCACCCACACTGGATAGACCTGCATCTTTAACCAACTTGAGGCAGTGGGCTCTTAATAGATCAGAATCCAGCATGTA
>CAJQMS010000111.1 GCA_905479505.1 uncultured Burkholderiales Genera incertae sedis bacterium
TTCAAGGCTTTTATGATGGGGTTATCCGACGAGTTTTTGAATACAGAATTCGATACGACTGAGGAGAACCTTCAATCAAGAATACGCGGCACATTATTGATGAGCTTATCCAATAAATTTGGTTCTCTAGTCCTCACGACCGGAAATAAAAGCGAGATGAGTACGGGTTATGCCACTCTTTATGGTGATATGGCTGGCGGGTTGGCTGTGCTTAAAGATCTTACGAAACAGACTGTTTATCGTTTATCTAAGTATCGCAACACGGTCTCTCCTTGTATTCCAGTTCGAATTATTGACCGGCCACCCAGTGCTGAATTAAGACCAGATCAGCTCGATGAGGATTCGTTACCCTCTTATGAGATTTTGGATGCGATTGTTGAGAATTATGTCGAGCACGATCGGGGGGTAGGAGAAATTGTGGCAATGGGCTACCCAGAAGACATCGTTAAAAAAATTGTTTGGTTAATACATATTAATGAACACAAGCGAAGACAATCTCCACCAGGAATCCGGGTAACCGCCCGCGGTTTTGGAAAAGATTGGCGGTATCCTATTACAAGCAAGTTTCGTGGCTTGATTGATTGATGGTTAACGTGCCATCATACTGAACAGGGTAAGCATTGAAATTTTGACCTTCAGAGATTCTATCGAAGATGGCCTGACTAGATTGCTCCAAATAAGGGAATTGTATTATGAAAAAAATAGAAGCTGTGATTAAGCCGTTTAAGCTTGACGAGGTCCGAGAGGGGCTTTCTGAGATCGGGATCACCGGACTCACAGTGACCGAGGTGAAGGGTTTCGGGCGACAAAAAGGACATACCGAGCTCTACCGCGGCGCGGAATACGTTGTGGATTTCTTGCCGAAAGTGAAGCTAGAGGTCGTTGTGATAGACAGCTTGGTGGATCAGGCTGTGGAGTCATTGGTCGCTAACGCAAAAACCGGAAAGATTGGTGACGGTAAGATCTTTGTGAGTTCGATTGAGCAAGTCATTCGTATACGGACAGGCGAAACAAATGAAGAGGCGGTCTGATCAACCGAAGAACAGTTAGTTTTTCGTCGTAAGTAGCAGTAACGTCGCACCACTACCGCCGTCTTTTGGAGCGGCTTCGCAGTAAGCGAGTATGTCTGACCTGAGCTGGAGCCAGCGAAATAATTTCTTTTTAAGGACTGGCTCTCCGTTTGCCGATCTATAACCCTTGCCGTGGATGATTCGTACGCAGCGTAATCCGAATTTTCTGGCATTTGAGAGAAACTCAGCGACTAGAATACGCGCAGCGTCGGCGGTACAGCCGTGTAAGTCCAACTCATCTTGGATCACCCAATAGTTTCTCCTTAGGCGTTTGAGGACCTGCTGTTGGACGCCTGGTCTTAGATACGCCGGCTCCTCTGATAAGAACTCAAAGTTCTCATCCTCGATATCTTGGTGAAGTAACTCATTGAGGACTTCTGCTTCGTCTTTTATAGACTGTAAGGGGATCGGTGCAGCTTTTTTAGTGGACCGTAAAACTTTCCCATCACCTTTGAGGACTGTGATGTCTTTAAGAGAATCTTGGAGAAGATCTGTAAAGTTTTCCTTTAATTCTTTGTCATCATCAGCGGGCATAATTTAATCCTAATTCCGACCTGGTAACGTCAGCTGCTGCTCGCTAAATAACGTTCAGCATCAAGTGCTGCCATACACCCTGTTCCTGCACTGGTGACCGCTTGGCGGTATATATGGTCTTGCACGTCCCCTGCAGCAAAAACACCATGGATGCTGGTCTCAGTCACGTTACCGTCTCGTCCACTTTTCGTAATGATATATCCACCGTCCATTTTAAGTTGATCGGCAAAAATATCCGTATTTGGTGAGTGGCCAATGGCGATAAACACCCCGGCGACCTTAAGGTCGGACTCCTGTTCGGTGTTAACGCTTTTGATGCGAGCGCCAGTCACGCCGGAGACGTCACCGACTATTTCCTCTAATGTGTGATTCCAAACGATCTCGACATTTCCCGTTTTTTGCTTTTCCATGAGTCGGTCGATGAGTATCGCCTCAGCTTTGAGTTGATCTCGACGATGAACTAACGTTACTTTTTTTGCAATGTTAGATAAGTAAAGTGCTTCTTCAACGGCTGTGTTACCACCGCCTATGACTGCGACGTCTTGGCCTTTGTAGAAGAATCCATCACAAGTGGCACAGGCAGAAACGCCTTTTCCGGCGTATGCCTCTTCAGATGGGAGACCTAAATACTTGGCCGATGCTCCAGTGGCGATAATTAATGCGTCACATGTATACTCAGCTTGATCGCCTAATAGAGTGAATGGGCTGGTTTTTAGTCTGACTGTGTGGATGTGATCAAAAATTAATTCTGTGCCAAATCTCTCCGCATGTTTTTGAAACCGCGCCATTAAATCTGGACCCTGAACGCCGTCTGCATCGGCGGGCCAGTTATCGACGTCTGTTGTTGTCATTAACTGCCCTCCCTGAGCGATTCCAGTGATCACAATGGGATTTAAATTTGCTCTTGCAGCGTAAACCGCTGCTGAATATCCAGCCGGACCTGAACCTAAAATTATGAGTTTATTGTGTTTTTTTTTCATAAATGTTGCCTAAAATTTGTAAATTGATCACTACGAACAGTCATCTCGCGGTTGTGAGCCAGGCCTAGATAATATCAAAATTGAAATGATTCCTAATCGAGCGATGCGTCTAAGTTACAATATGTATTGTTTATAAAAGATTGATCCAGTAAGTTTACATTCGTTCCGACTAACTGTGCGATAGGTTTGATAATTGGCTAAGCGAAAAACACCTAAAAAATCGGAAACAGTCAAGAACAGTATTCCCGCGAAAAGCGTTCTTCCAGCGAGGATGATTAGCATCCTACGTGAGGTCGGGTTGTTACTTTCTGCGGGTTTAATAGCTTATTTAACCCTAGTTCTTAAAACTTATAATTCTACCGACCCAGCCTGGTCTCGTCAGGGTGCAACTCAAGAAGTCATGAATGCAGGTGGAATGGTGGGCGCACACACATCTGACGTGCTCTTGTACTTATTTGGTTTTTCCGCTTGGTGGATTGTGCTGGCCGGTATTCTTCTTATTATGAGGGCTTATCGGCAAACGACTAAGGAGATCACGGAAAATTCAAAAGTGGTTTTATTAGTTACAGCAGGTTTTATTCTTCTGGTGCTATCAAGTGCGGCCTTTGAAGGGCTCCGCATGTATTCTTTCGCCCCCGAGCTCCCCGGAGAACCTGGTGGCATTATAGGTGGTGAGATTGCTCTCATGAGTGAGAATGCTTTTGGATTTATCGGAAGCACCCTGATTTTATTGGTGTTGATGGCAGCCGGCATCTCTTTGGTGAGCGGGGTTTCTTGGATCATGGTGGCTGAGAAAACAGGCTACTGGTTAGAAAATTCAGCACTTAGAATTTGGCAGGGGTGGGAGTCCTGGCGAGATAGAAAAGCGGGAGAAATCGCGCTTGAAGCCCGAATGGATCGTTTAGATGAGGTTCGCGAGAAGTTCACGCTGCCTGAACCTAAGCCCTTGCGAATTGATAAACCGGTGCAGCAAATTACCCAATCAGAGCGAGCTCAAAAAGAAAAACAAAAACCGTTATTCGAAGATTTGCCTGACTCTGAGCTTCCGTCAATTAATCTGCTGGATACCCCACCTGCCGATCTCGATGTGATTTCTGCGGAGACACTCGAATACACGTCTCGACTTATTGAGAAGAAACTTTTGGATTTCAATATTGAGGTTAGGGTCGTTGCGGCTCAGCCTGGACCGGTGATCACGAGATATGAAATTGAACCGGCAGTGGGGGTGAAAGGGAGTCAAATCATTAACCTCACAAGAGATTTGGCGCGATCTCTATCTGTTGTCAGTATTCGCGTGGTAGAGACAATTCCCGGGCGAACCACGATGGGATTAGAAATTCCAAACACAAAACGGCAGGTGGTCTATCTCTCTGAAGTTCTAGCGTCACAGACGTACGCCGATGTGCCATCTCCTCTTGCTATTGCGCTGGGTAAGGATATTTCTGGTGTGCCTGTTTGCGCTGACCTTGCGAAAATGCCACATCTATTAGTGGCTGGTACGACTGGTTCTGGAAAGTCTGTCGCAATTAACGCAATGATTTTGTCATTACTTTATAAATCAACACCCAATGAAGTTCGTATGATCTTAGTCGACCCTAAGATGCTAGAGCTGTCAGTTTATGAGGGAATACCTCATTTGCTCGCACCAGTTGTGACTGAGATGCCTAAAGCCGCTCACGCATTAAATTGGTGTGTTGGAGAGATGGATCGTCGATATCGTCTTATGTCAGCGTTAGGTGTGAGAAATCTATCAGGGTTTAACACGAAGATACGACAGGCAGCAAAGTCGGATCAAAAAATTGATAATCCATTTAGTTTGAATCCTGATGAGCCTGAACCGCTCCAAGAGTTACCTTTAATCGTGGTAGTTATTGATGAATTGGCTGATCTTATTATGGTTGTGGGAAAGAAGATCGAAGAGTTAATCGCGCGCCTCGCTCAAAAGGCTCGAGCTGCAGGCATTCATTTGATTCTTGCTACCCAGCGACCATCTGTCGATGTAATCACAGGATTGATTAAAGCGAATATCCCAACTCGTATTGCTTTTCAGGTCTCCAGCCGAGTGGATTCGAGAACGATTCTTGATCAGATGGGTGCCGAGCAATTACTGGGTCAAGGGGATATGCTCTATCTTCCACCGGGTAGTGGGTATCCACAGAGAATTCATGGCGCATTTGTAGATGACCAAGAAGTTCATCGTGTCGTTGATACATTGAAGGCCAGAGGGGAGCCACAGTATATCGAGAGTATCCTTGAGGCACCGGTCGCATCTGATGAGTCCGGTGAGCCCGGGGGGGCGGATGGCAGTGAGAGTGATCCGCTCTATGACCAAGCAGTCGAGATTGTGTTGAAAAATAAGCGTGCCTCGATTTCCTTGGTGCAGAGGCACCTACGAATTGGATATAACCGCGCTGCTCGCCTGGTGGAACAAATGGAGGCCGCTGGGCTTGTTTCGAGTATGTCTTCTTCGGGTAGTAGAGAAATTTTAACGCCGAATCGAGACAACTGATGCGTTGGGTGTTTGGCGTATTGTCAACGCACGTTAACCGAGTCAGATTTATGGTTGTGAGTCTTGTCGTGCTCTCGACGCCGGCGATGAGTGGTGGCATCGAGGAGTTACAAAAATTTATAGATCACTCCGCTACAGGTGAGGCTCAATTTGTCCAGCGTGTGTACGATGTGTCGGGGGACTTAGTTCAAGAAAGCACCGGGAGTTTGAAA
>CAJQMS010000112.1 GCA_905479505.1 uncultured Burkholderiales Genera incertae sedis bacterium
GGCTGCTGCAGATCGAGTAAAGCAAGTTACGATGTGGCACGTTAATTCGGGAGGAGAGGCCTCTGATGCGCTCACACAGGCTTACCGCGATCAATTCCCTAAAGCTGATGACGATTTATTTTTCTTGTCCTTAAAGCACGCTATCGAGCTTCTCGTGATGGCTATAAATGAGACACAATCTGTAGATCCTCTCTTGATTGCAAAAGCGCTTGAAAATAGCAGGTATGAGGGAATCACAGGCGAGGTATATATGAGAGCAGATAATCACCAATTGATGCAACCGTTGTACGTGTCCACGTTTAAAAAATCAGGAGGAGATGGCGTTACCTTTGATGTTGAACGCATGGGTATTGGTCCCATGACTGACTTCGTGACTCAAGCTGAAAATACGCATCTACCAACGACATGTAACATGGAGCGGCCGTTTTAAAAAATTGAGTATTTTCATGCTGTTCATGTTCAATACGTCGCTGCCGGCAATCCTCACTTTTTGAAAGTCTAATGTGTGATGACCGCGGAGTAACGGCGCTTATTCCCGTTTCATCTGGATGGCCCAGTTGGTCAGCGTGATGAGGATGCCAAATATAACGTAAGTCGTGACGATCATCGGACCTGTTGGAGCATCAATTAGCGCTGAAAATCCAATACCCATTAACATGGATGCTGCGCTAAATAGCCAGGCGTAGAGCAGAGGTTTGCTTTTTCCGAATGTCACTAGCGCTGGAAGAATGAGGCTCGCAAATACAACGTATATGCCAATTAGCTGAACTGTCGCGGTAATTGTAAGGGCGAACATGAAGTAAAAACCCAGCCCTTTTCTAAGGCTTGGTAGCATGAGCCAGGCTGCAGCAATCCATATGCAGAAGGGCAAATACAATTTAACGTCTCTGACGGTTGTAAAGAGAATCTGTCCTGACATTAATTGCTTGAGTTCTTCGTCGCCATGAGGGTTGTTGCTCAGAATTAGGATCGACAACGATGCGGCTAGAACGAAGAAAACTCCGATCCAGGCTTCTAATTGCTCGGTAAAGTTTTTTTCTATAAATCTAAAAATTAATCCGCTGATTAGAGCGAAAGATAATGCGCCTAAGCTCGGTATTAGGGTTACCCAAGAAAAAATGTTCTCTGTATGGCCGTGCCCCGAATGTATGTGCGTCGATTGAACAAATTTCTCAGTGGATATATATCCAAGGCCCGCTATTTGAGCGATGGCTAAATCAATGAATATAATGCCCCGCTTTAAAACTTCGATGCCGAGCGGTGTATGCACTACCGACACCATTAAACCAATTAATAGCGCCGGGAGTAGGATATTAAATAAATCCATCATAAGGAATTACTGCAAAAGTAATTGAATGCTTGCATCGTACACCTTATAAAGATCTGTGGCCTCGGGAGAGCCGCCAACGGTGAATGGTAGCGTGACCACTGGAATGCCTGTTTTGTCTGAGACCCAATCGCCAGCTGATTTTGGATCAAAAGGAGTTCTTATGATTGCAATAGCTGAGCTGCCTTCGATAAGCGTAACGATCTCTGACAAGTGTCTTGCTGAGGGCGGTATACCCGCTTTATCCTCTAATGACGTCAGAGTTTCGATCTCAAGGAAGTTTAATAAGTAGCTGAATGATTTGTGATGCACGACTACGCGCTTGCCAGCAAGCGACTCGCCGGCAGTTTTCCATCGAGCCATAGCACTGCGCCAATTGGATTCAAAGCTGTCAAGATTTTTTACGTAAATTTGTCGGTTCTCTGGGTCGATTAGCGATAGGCGTGACGCAACCATTGAGGCGGTTTTTGAAATAATCTCTGGATCTAAATGGATGTGGGGATTGCCACCCGGATGGATGTCACCCATGCTTCGATCAAGGACCTCTGGGATCTCAATGTTATCCACGTAATCACTGACCAACAAGTGACCTATCTGACCTGCCTGAATAGATTTGTTGCCATTACGTAGTAAAAGAGGTAACCATCCCACTTCGAGATCAGCACCTGAGCAGATCAGTAGGTCAGCTTTTTTGATTTTACTCATCAAGCTCGGCTTTACTCTAATGAAATGGGGATTTTGTAGTCCGTGAGTTGCGGACACGGTTCTAATTTGGTCGCCACCTATTTCCTTCGCTATGAATTCCCATTCGGGCTCGCAGGCAAATACAAACGGTTTTGCATGGGCCGTGCTCATCGAGAATGCGATCCCACACAGTATTGCAAGGATATTTTTGATCACGATAAATTCCTTAAGGTTGATTCTGGATCTTAAAAAAAAGCCTGAAATAGCTAAGAAGAATTCTCTTCATTCGAAAAGACCGGCAGCTATTTCAGGTTCTGTAGTTCCTAAGTGTCTTAGGTCAACACTTACACATAACTTCAGTTATTAATAGTTATGCGCTCCGTGGGCTCCAAAGCTCATGATGTACTGAAGAATAACTTGCTGATCATTATTACCTTGTGACCGCTCTTCTTCTCCAACCTGGAGTCGAATTCGGCTGTACTCACTATTGGTCCAATCAAGCATGACGGTTCGTTGTGAAGGATTGAACCCTTGGCCGTCAACCGCTGTGTTATCGAGATCGCCAGTCAGATCAACATTTTTCATTTTCGCGTACCGAACACCAATTCGCGCCTGTGGCATCCACTTATATACGGCTGCGACGTAATACCCGCTAGTGTCCGCGTCATAGGCTGATGGGCCGAATGTCTCGCCGGTTACGGTAGATTCGTACGTGCCCACTTCACTTCGTGAAAAGTGCTCCGCAGTAAGAGTCAACTCTTGGCTACTCTCGTTGCCGGTAGGTGCGTAGGTATATCGAATGTCATAGGCTGTTAGGTCTGTGTCACCGATAAAGGTGATGGCTCCTTCTTCAGTCGCCCGTCCGCCGGTTTCGCCGTCAACTTTATAAGCGCCGAACCTCCATGTACCATTTACGCCAGCATCGCCACCGACTCGCCAGAATAATGAGTGTGCGCCAATACCTTGACCGTCAGGAGTGCCGAATGGAAAGTCGCTTCCTCGAAATAGACCTACACCAATTTCATTATAAAGTTCTGTGTCTAAAACTTTACTGATTTCGATGCCATCATCGTTAAAGCTGCCGTTCAGATAAACCTGATAGGGCAGTGGACGATCGACAAAGTCATCAGTGTGAGCATGTTGTTCGTTGAGATAGCCCAATGACCAAAGCGCTTTACCAAAAGTCATCTGAAGGTCACCGGCTACTTCAGCACCTGGCAGAGTTTTGACATAAGCCTCCTCAACCTCTGTGACAATTGCTCCGCCCTCTTCAACTAGTGCGTAGGTTAGGCTACCGTAGAATTTATCATCGATACTTGCTGAAAAGTTAATCTCTGTATGGTCTAAACCTAAACCGCCGGTTCCTCTTTCACCTTCTTCTCCGACGGCAAAACCTGTCATTTCTGGGGCTGCGCGCTCAGAGAACTCTTTTGCTTGTCCGTTAAGGATAATACCAATCGATGGATTAAACGAATTATTTCTTACGGAACGTCCACCCTGAGTTTCAGTGGCTGCCGCAGACTGAGATACAGCATTAGTCTCAACGGCTGCTTCTAGTTTTTTTTCTAAATCAGAAATTCTTTGCTCGTAAAGGTCTCGTAATTCATTGAGTTCTTGACGGATTTGACTAACATCCTCTTGTGCTTGAGCTGGGACTAGTAATACTAGGCCTAGCGCGGCAACGAGGCACCTTAGTAAATTTTTTAACATCTTTTTATCTCCAAAATTTTTAATTCAGTGAATACAAAGGTTCACTCTCAGCGATTCATAAATAGCTGAATGCCGGCATATTTTTTGAGTTAGATGTTTTGTGGGGGAGCTCTCGCGAGAAAAGGTGAGTGCGGTACGAATACCGAATTATCCTTAGTTGAACAGATTAAGGTGTTACGGAATGTCGGACTACGCAGTATTGGATGAGGGTCCGATGAACCTATTGCATCTGTATTTGCGGAGGTGATACAAACCGAGCAAAACTGTGACTCGTCTTCTTCATGTATGTCTAGGTCGACGCCATGCGCGACAATAGAGGTTTGTGCGAGCGCGTATGTAGCGATTAACAGAAAAATTCTAAACAGTTTCATCGCCGAGAAGATACCTCAAGTAGCGCCGCATTGTCAATAAAAATGATACTTTATATCATTTTTATTGGTTACTAGTAGTTTTCAAGATTGATGACGATAAAAAAAGCGAATGCCTTAACCCATTATCAGGGTGACCAGAGTTTGTTCGCGAACCTAATCGGCTTGCTCGTTACAAACAAATTCTTGCGGTAGGGGTGAGCAGGTGTTAGAGTTCGGCACCGAGTTTCTGTTGCTCTTGCTAAAAGCGCGATTTAAAGATCGAAATATTTTAAATCAGCGCTCCCACTAAAACAGTTAGTGGGTTTGTCCAGGACCTGATTTGGCTTACAGGTTTTGAGTGTTTGAATAAGAGTGAACCGAGTTCCCACATGGTGTGGGGTTGATCGGATAGTAACTCTATTTGAATAAAGCGGGAAAAGAGGAATAAACATGGCTTTAAGGAATGACCAGTGGATAAAACCCACTGGGAGTGAGACCTGTATTGCGTTCAGAAATCGCTACAACAGGTCAAAGCAGACGGATTTTATGCTGCAAAACATTAAGAATTCTTTCGACTCTCGGCTGCTTAGCTGGTGTCGTAAACATTTTAACGAGGCCAATCCTGGTCTGTTTTTATCCACCTATAAGAGCTGGATAAAACTTAGCTTTCAAAATAATTAAATACATTTAGTTTCGCAAGCTCAAAAAAATGGGTGCTTTAAAGCGAACAACGCAAACAAAGGAAAAAATATGAATAAATTTGAAGAAATGGGACTACCGAAGGAAATAATTGCAACACTGTCTGAAATGAAGTTCAGTGAGCCGACTCCGATTCAAGAAGAGGCAATTCCACATGCAATGAAAGGTAAAGATATCCTTGGGTCTGCTCAAACAGGTACTGGGAAGACCGCGGCATTTGGCATTCCGCTAATCGCGAGGCTTATGAGTAATCCAAAGGGTTCTGCTCTTGTTATGACTCCCACAAGGGAACTCGCAACCCAAGTATTGACTCAGCTTCGTCTCATGCTAGGTAAATCTAGAGACATAAAAACAGCGTTATTGATTGGGGGAGACTCAATGTCGAAACAGATTCGACAAATTCGGGACCGACCCCGAATAATCGTTGGAACTCCTGGGAGAATTAATGATCATCTCGACCGGGGAATATTGAAATTAAAGCACGCAGATTTCTTAGTTTTGGATGAAACTGACCGCATGTTAGATGCGGGCTTCACAGTTCAAATTGAAAAAGTTATGACATTCTTGGCTCCGCAGCGGCAAACTCTACTATTTTCGGCTACAGTGGCGCCAAATATCGCCCGTATTGCTGAGAAATATTTAAATGACCCTGTGCGAGTGTCGGTGAGTAAATCATCAACTCCGGCACCCAATATTAAGCAAGACACGATCAAGGTCAGTGACGGTGAGAAATATACATCTTTGCTAACTTCTTTAGATGAGCGTGACGGATCCATCATTGTGTTTGTAAAAACCAAGCGCGGTACTGAAAAAATGGCTAAGCGTCTCCAAAAAGAAGGTCACAGTGCCGAGGCAATACATGGCGATTTAAAGCAAAGTAAGAGGGATCGTGTGATCGCTTCTTTTCGAAAAATGAAATATCGTATATTGGTCGCGACTGATGTCGCGGCGCGAGGTCTTGATATCCCACATATTGAGCACGTCATTAATTATGATTTACCTCAATGCGCTGAAGATTACGTTCATCGAATTGGTCGTACAGCCCGTGCTGGCGCGACAGGATCGGCGTTAAGTTTCATAACCCCTGCGGATCGTGGAAAGTGGGGAGCTATAGACCGCTTGCTCAATCCCAATTCAAAAAAAGAAAGTCGGTCACGAAAGCCGTCTTCGAGAAAGCCATCAAGAAAAAGACCTTCTAATGCTGCTCCAAAGGGCGACGTAGTTCAGTTACGCCGTGATAAGAAAAAGAAGTGGTCAACATCTAAATCAAAGAAAGCTGCCTAACTGTAAGGGGTGCAGAAAAAGCTGCCTACTGTGACGTCTTCTATTAGAATTATGAATATTAGGCGTAACCAGTAAATCAGTATAGTGGGCAACATGAGCTTCGATATGATGACGTTAGCAACGTATTTTGGTCGACAGAGGCAGTATTTTTTTTGCCTGGTCTTGTTGATTTTCTGTGGCGCCTGCTATGGACACCAAACAAAGCTATCGAGTAGCGCACTTACTTTGGATTCTGGCGAAGTCGTTGGAGAGATTGAGCTCAACTTAGATGACCTGCAAGTAGCGCTCAGCCAAACCTTTCTGGATACCGGATCCTCACCTTTAACCCAGGCTATCGATTCACATTCCGACGCTATTTTAGATTACGTAGCGAGCAAAAATGTTATGTATTGTGGTTCTAAACCACAAGTGCCGATCAGAGTAGGAGAGTTTCGTTTTGAGGATGATCATTTATTAGTTAAATTGAGCTGGCAGTGTGATCCAAGTGTGACTCCCACGGCTTATGTAGTCAGTTTATTTCATGAAATAGATACGCAATCGCGGCATGTAGTAAACATTTCTGGGGATCAAACTTTTGTCAAACTTCTCACGGTTAAAGATCGAAAGGTGTCTTTTGCTGTTGAAGATGGGAATTGGATCGATCTTGTCATAAAATTTATCATCTCAGGAATCGAGCATATCGCGATCGGTTTTGACCATATTGCATTTTTGATAGTGGTCATTGTTCTAGGTCGAAATTTTTGGCCGTTATTCAAAGTGGTCACTGCATTCACGGTAGCGCACTCAATCACGCTTACCCTAGCGGTGTTGAATGTTGTTACCATCCCGTCAGAGGTTATTGAGCCTTTAATTGCCCTGAGTATTGTGTATGTCGCAGTTGAAAACTTTTTTGTTCAGGATATTTCTCGTCGTTATTGGGTGACTTTTTTGTTTGGCTTAATTCATGGGTTTGGCTTTGCATCCGTATTAAGAGACTTCGGGCTGCCACAAAATGACTTAGTGACCGCCCTGGCATCTTTTAACATTGGCGTGGAAATTGGACAGCTTCTTATCGTGCTCAGTGCATGTTTATTTTGGCGCTTGATGATGTCAATGCGTTTTATGGAAAGTGCGAGCTCAGGCGTTGTGAGACAGCGAATTCTATCTTTATGGATATCCGGGCTTGTGGGTTTATTGGGTCTGGGATGGTTCGTGGAACGGGTATTTAGTTGAATGGTGTAAATCAGGTGACTAACGATTAGTAACTTTTAGGGAGATTATTTATGTATCGTCAAATTATGTTTTTTATTTTCTGTTTTATGCCAGCTTTCGTGCTTGCCGGGCATCATGAGTCCAAAGGACATGGTAGCGATATGCACATCATGGATGCTTGGATTAAAGAGCCGCTATCAGGGATGGATACCACCGCAGCTTATCTTTTAATTCATAATCACAGTG
>CAJQMS010000113.1 GCA_905479505.1 uncultured Burkholderiales Genera incertae sedis bacterium
CTCAGGCGTTGTGAGACAGCGAATCCTATCTTTATGGATATCCGGGCTTGTGGGTTTATTGGGTCTGGGATGGTTCGTGGAACGGGTATTTATCTGAATGATGTAAATCAGGTGACTAACGATTAGTAACTTTTAGGGAGATTATTTATGTATCGTCAAATTATGTTTTTTATTTTCTGTTTTATGCCAGCTTTCGTACTTGCCGGGCATCATGAGTCCAAAGGACATGGTAGCGATATGCACATCATGGATGCTTGGATTAAAGAGCCCCTGTCAGGGATGGATACCACCGCAGCTTATCTTTTAATTCATAATCACAGTGAGGACAGCGATCGCTTGATGGGCGTAGTAACTGACCTCGCGGAAGTCGCTGAAATTCATGAAATGACCCTTGTTGATGGGGTTATGAAAATGAGACGCGTTGACGCTGGAGTTTCGATTGCTCCTGATGAGAGAGCGAGTCTCGAGCCCGGGGGGCTTCACATCATGTTGTTTAACGTGAATCGCGAGATTCATGCGGGTGAAGCGTACGTCATTAGTTTAAATTTCAAACGCAGTGGTCAGGTCGACATTCCTTTTATCGTCAAAAAAGGGGTTAAACCTAAATCTGAACAACATGATCATCACCACGACCACGATCACTAAAGTCCGAATAAAGTGAGAAGGGTTCCTGACCAAGTTATTCACTAAGCAGTCCGCTCGATATGATCTCGGCTGATGGTCTCGCATTAAGGCGTGGTGACAAGGTTCTTTTTGAAAACGCTCGTTTTACTTTTTATGCTCGACATAAAATCGGGATAACTGGCAGTAACGGCTCTGGCAAGAGCAGTTTGTTTGCCTTACTGTTAGGAGAGATGCAAGTTGACTCAGGGAATTTAGGCATTCAGCCTGGATTGGTTATTTCACATGTCGCGCAAGAGCTCCCAGCTGGATCTCAGAGCGCAATTGAATTTGTCATTGATGGTGATGTGGAGCTTCGTGATGTGCAAAATAGACTGAATATTGCGCAGAGGCAGGAGGATTCAGATCAAATCGGAACACTTCACGAAAGATTGGGTGCCATCGATGGTTACAGTGCTGAAGCACGTGCGAATCAACTTTTATATGGCTTAGGCTTTGCCGCTGAAGAGGTGATTCAACCAGTCGACTACTTTTCTGGTGGTTGGCGAATGCGCCTAAATTTAGCCAAAGCCTTGATGTGCCGATCAGATCTTCTATTGCTCGATGAGCCCACCAACCACCTTGATCTCGATGCCGTCATTTGGCTGGAATCGTGGCTAAAGCGTTTCCCTGGAACGTTGTTGCTGATATCCCATGATCGCTCTTTCTTGGATAGCGTGGTGCAATCAATTTGCTTTATCGATAGTGGCTCTCTTAAGACTTATAAGGGGAACTATTCCTCGTTTGAGGTGCAGCGAGCGTCGCACCTTGCGCAGGAAAAAGCGACCTTCGTTAAGCAACAGCGCGAAATTGACCATATGAGGCGCTTTGTCGATCGCTTTAAAGCCAAAGCTACAAAGGCTCGTCAGGCACAGAGCCGTATGAAACAACTAGCAAAGTTAGAATTGATTGCGCCAGCTCATGCTCACACTCCTTTTAATTTTGAATTTAGAAAACCAGTTTCTCGTCCAGATCCCGCGCTAGTTGCGGTGGATGTTTCTATTGGTTACGAAGAGACCGTCATTCTTGAGAATCTTCGCTTTGAGTTGAGATCTGGCGCGCGGATTGGATTACTTGGAAAAAATGGTGCTGGAAAATCCACGTTTATTCGGTTTCTTGCAGGCCAAATTAAAGCGACGCAGGGGGAAGTCTCAAAAAGTAAAGATCTAGCTATTGGTTATTTCGAGCAAAATTCACTTGATCAATTGCGGGAAGATGAAAGTCCTTTGCAGCATATGAGTCGTATTGACCCATATGCTAAAGAACAACAGCTTAGAAGCTATCTTGGAAGCTTCGGATTCAATGGCGATGATGTATTTCGCGAAGTAGGTTTCTTTTCAGGTGGAGAAAGGTCCCGTTTAGCGTTAGCTATTATTATTTGGCAAAAACCGAATGTCCTTCTGTTGGATGAGCCTACGAATCACTTGGACATGGAAATGCGATACGCATTAACGCTTGCATTACAAAGTTTCGATGGCGCAATGGTGCTCGTCTCTCACGACCGAACGCTTCTTACCTCTGTTTGTGATCAACTTTACTTAATTCACGATAAAGGCTTGACGGAGTTTCACAGTGACTTAGAGGACTACTCAGCACAGCTTTTATCAAAAACAAGCAGCGCTGAGTCTGTTGGGTCGAGGTCGGTTAGCTCTCGCAAAGAAAGGCGTCGAGAGGAAGCAGGGGAGCGTAACCGAGTAGCTACTATAAAAAAGCCACTGATTAAAAAAATTAAAGTTCTTGAGACACAGTTAACTCGGTTACAGGCCGAGACTGCAAGGCTTGAAAATATTTTAGCTCAAAGTGATCTATACGATGAGGAGCAAAAGAGTAACCTGCTCGAATACCTGCACGAACAGGCTAGTGTCGCTAGGGAGATGAGTCAGGTAGAGGAAGATTGGCTTGCCGCTTCAACGCAGCTTGAGAATTTAAAGGTATAAAAGCTTGATCGAGAATACTAGATTTAGATTGAAGCGTTTCTAATTATGGTACTGCTGTTCCAATGTTTATTTAGTCCTCAACAAGAGAAGGTTCGTGCTAAAGTTCTGTTGGACTTGGTGGGGATTAACTTATGAATAGCTATGAAGCTTTAAGCCGTCTCGTAAAAGGTAACGAGAGATTTGTCAGGGGTGATATTGGGAACCTATCTAGCTCCGCGATGAACAGACCGGTAATGGTAGATGGGCAGAGTCCATTTGCTGTCATCTTAGGTTGTTCGGACTCGCGTGTGCCGGTAGAAATAGTGTTCGATCAAGGCCTTGGGGACTTGTTTATTGTGCGGGTGGCTGGGAATATTGTTGCGCCGTCACAGATTGGCAGTGTTGAGTTCGCAGTAGAGCAGTTCGGCGCACCTCTCGTTGTTGTATTGGGACATTCGCATTGTGGGGCAATTGATGCAACACTAAATTTTGATGAGAATGGTAAAACGTTATCTCCTAACTTGAGCTTTATCGTTGAACGAATTCGTCCCGGAATCTCAGAAGTTATGAAAATGCGGGATTGTAGCGACGCAGAGCGAACGGCTAGGGCGGTTCGCGCGAACGTTCAGGCGTCTGTTGAGCATTTAAAGCACGGGTCGCAAGCCATGGAGCAGTTCATATCAGATGGAAAGCTACTGATTGTCGGAGCGGAATATTCATTGCAAACGGGTCAAGTTGAGTTTCATCATGGGGTTGATGAATAATCAAATCCAAGCCGTTTAAAACGAGATGCATTTTTTGTAGTTTTTTTGCTTGCAGGATGCTGCGAGTTTCTTGGCTTTTTCAACATCCACCGGACTCATTGATATCGCCAAGCCTTCTTTGAATTTTTCTGCAGTTTGATGACCTATATTCGCCGCGACTGCAAACCACAAGTAGGCGTACACATTATTTTTTGGTAAGCCTAATCCAAGCTGATAAATGAGACCGAGATTTTGAAATGCGGCAGGGTGCCCTTCACTCGCCGCAGCAATGATAAGTTCTAAACCATGCTGCGTATCTTTAGGAACAGTGTCTCCCTTAAGGTAGAGCGTTCCAAGTGTATTTTTAGCATCTATGTTTCCTAATTTGGATGATGCTTCGTACCATCTAAGCGCGTCACTTTTATTTTGAGGAATTCCGGTGCCATCCCAAAGCATTTTAGCTACGTGAATCTGAGCGTCTGAACGGTCTTTTCGCGCCGCTTGCATAAATAATTCGTACGCCATGGGCGGATTAGCAGGAGTTCCCGTTCCATATTGAAGCATTGTGGCCTTGGCAATTAGTGCATCAACATTGCCATTTTCTGCTGCGATACTAAACCACTGATAGGCTGCTTTTTGATTTGTCTGCGTCCCTAAGCCTTTTTGCAACATGTTAGCAACTCTCAATTGGGCGGATACGTCACCACTTTGAGCGGCTTGCTCAAACCAATGAAATGCTAGTTTTATATTTTTCTCTCCGTGCAAGCCATCCCTATAAACGATTGCCAAATGTAATTGTGAATTTGCGTCGCCGGATCGGGCTTTTTTCTTCAATAGGTTAAGTGTCGAATTCTCTGAACTTATTTGTGTAGTGCTGTCTGCGCCCGCAAAGTGAAGTGGGTTGGCTGTAAGCGCCAGCACGAATACACTAGTAACTAGACATCGGGAAAGAACTTTCATTAGATCAAATTGAAAAGGCCGTATAGAGTGAGAAGCTAGCTACTATAATAGCAGTTTGAGAGTGAATAGCAGTTCGGAAATGCTGAATGAGCTTGGTATGAGGAGATGATTAAATGATGTCTAAATTTGAATCAGGTAGAGCAATTACGTTTGATTTCGAGAGTAAAGAAATCAATGATGTCTCCCTGACGAATATTCCACAGAAAATAAAAGAAAACCTATTTTGTTGGGGACACTTGTCGCCAAACGAAGGCGGATACGAGGTTCTGGAAAGCGTCGGCATAGATAAAGATATCATTGAGAGGATCATGGGTAGCCAGGATCATGGTGTTCTTAGATTTGGCAGGTCTGCGTTGCATTGCACCCTCATGGAGGCCGTGGTTCATGAAGACGACTTAGAGTTAAGTCCAATTCATTTAATTATTGGCACTAATTTTATGTTCACTATGTCCGCTGGTCGCTCCCAAGTTATCTCAAGCGTTTGTGAGTCCTATGAGGAGGATTTTTATCAGTATGCTCAATCAGGAGGTTTCTTACTGTTTGAATTGGTGGACTCCTTGATTTTCGATTATCGTCAGTGCCTTGGTGCGTTGGCAAGTAACGTTGAGTCTATGCAAAGCCGACTTATTCGCAATGACAAAGATGATGATATTTTCCATGATTTCTCGACACTTTCGGCTGCCTTGTTAGGGTTTAGAAATGCTGTCGCTGCGGCGAGAGAATCAGTTGACGGCCTATCCACTCGTCGCTCTCAGTTTCTTTCTGAATCCGCGCAACCGTTT
>CAJQMS010000114.1 GCA_905479505.1 uncultured Burkholderiales Genera incertae sedis bacterium
GCCCAAGCCTAAGCCAGAGCCCAAGCCTAAGCCAGAGCCCAAGCCTAAGCCAGAGCCCAAGCCTAAGCCAGAGCCCAAGCCAGATATAGGTCCCTCACCGAGGGATATTGCACTTGAGAAAAAGCGGCAAGAGAAGCGAGATAAGGCTCAAGCTGAGCGAGAGCGTAAGCGTGAGGAAGATCGAAAGGAACGGAAACGGTTAGAAGATCAAAGGCAGCAAAAATTAAAAGAGAAGGCGCGCGAGGATGAAAAAAAGCGGCAAGAGAAGCGAGATAAGGCTCAAGCTGAGCGAGAGCGTAAGCGTGAGGAGGATCGAAAGGAGCGAGAGCGGTTAGATGATCAAAGGCAGAAAAAACTAAAAGAGAAGGCGCGTGAGGATGAGAAAAAGCGGCAAGAGAAGCGAGATAAGGCTCAAGCTGAGCGAGAGCGTAAGCGTGAGGAGGACCGGAAGGAACGGGAGCGGTTAGAAGATCAGAGGCGGCAAGAGTTGGAGGACCGAAAGGAGCGTGAACGGTTACTTGCGGAAGCGGAAAAAAAACGTCAGGAAAAACTCAAGAAAATTCGCGAGACGCAAAAGCAATTAGAAAAGTTGGAACAAAGTTCGAGCTTAACCGAGAAGCAGTCGCGAGATGCCCTTCAAAAACAGCAATCTGAAACGCGTCGATTTCAAGCCGCAATGCAAGATGAGATCGACAAATACAGTAATCAAATTAAAGATAAAGTACTTAAAAATTGGGCTTACAGCACGGATAGATCTGGGTTAAGGGTAGTTTATGAATTGGTCCTAAGCTCTTCGGGAACAGTCGTTGACCTCGAATTGATTGATTCCAGCGGCAACCCTGCCTATGATGAATCAGTGAAAAAGGCTATTTTAATTGCTTCGCCGTTACCGGTTCCAAAGGAACAGCCATTCTTTGAAAGAACATTCGGGCGTGGAGTCAGTATTGAGTTTAAATTTTAAAGGGGGCTGAATGTCTTTTGTTTTGCGAGTGTCGAACGCGCTAGTCCACACTGCTTTAATTGTGAGTATTCTGTTTTTTGGGATTGCTTCCGCTCAGGTAGAGATTGAGATCATCGCTGATGAGGGTAGTAAAATACCGATTACTGTTCTTCCATTCGGTGGAGAGGGAGAAGAAGCAGATTTGATCGCTGAAATTATATCCGCAGACCTTACAAAAACAGGGCTTTTTTCGATTCAAGATGTTGAAACAAGCTGGGGACTGTCGAAATTAAAGGGTGAGGACTTCGCCGATTGGCAAGAAAGGAAGGTGCAAAATCTTGTCGTGGGGAAGTTTGCCAAGCTAAAGGACGGACGTATTCAAGCCTCTTTTTGGCTATACGATATTTTAGGCCAAGCAATGTCGGTCGGTTATCAGATCAAAGACGATCCAAAACAATTGCGTCGAACGGCACACCACTTTGCCGATCTGATCTACGAGAAGTTGACTGGTGATAAAGGTGTTTTTAGAACGAAAATAGCTTATGTGGTGAGAAAGACGGATCTGTCAGCGTTGGTCATTGCGGATTCTGATGGACACAACCCGAATGAAATATTTAGTTCTAAAGAGCCCATCTTATCTCCGCGGTGGTCGCCAACTGGAGATCAGATAGCATTTGTCTCATTTTTAAATCGACGAGCAGCAGTCTATGTGGTGCCAGTTAACTACCAAACAGGTCGAGTAAGTGGAAAACCGGAGGTCATTGGTCCGTTTCCAGGATCAAACTCTGCCCCTGCCTGGTCGCCAGATGGAAAGCGTTTAGCGATCGCAATCTCTAAGGATGGTCGGTCGGATATATTCTCAGTTTTATTGTCGGATCGAAGTAAAGTGCAACTCACAAATAGTCGATCCATAGACACAGAACCAAGTTTCTCGCATGACGGTAAAAGTATTGTCTTTACATCAGACCGAACAGGTCAGCCGCAGATCTACAAGGCTTCTATTTCACAGGTGTCGGAGGTTCGATTGACCTACGCAGGACGATATAACGCCTCGGCACAATTGAGCCCGGACGATAGTTTTCTGGCTTTGATGCATTATGACGAAGGTCGGTTCAATGTCGGAACCTTAGATATGCAAACGGGTATTGTCCAGATATTGACGAAGGGCACCCTCGATCAGTCCCCTAGTATCGCGCCTAATGGAAAGGTAATTGTTTACGCGTCTGAGGCAAATGGGCGTGGTATATTACGATTCGTGTCTAAAAACGGCCGAGCCAAGCTCCGTTATTTGGGACCGAAGGGAGATGATATTCGTGAGCCCTCTTGGGGGCCTTTTATCAAAGATTAATTGGGAAATTTTATGACCGCGAGGATCTTACTACTGGCTGGATTGGTTGCAGTTTGCGCTGGCTGTTCGAGCAAAACCAAAACAAATGCTGATATTGAACAGAGAGATTTATTTGATCCATCAAACAGACGGTCGTTTGAGCAAAGTGTTGAATCCGTCGAGGCTGGTGGTGATCAAAACGAGGGTGATCTAAAAGCTCAACAAGATGAATTGAAACGTGAATTTGAGCGTGAAGAACAAAGACTTTTAGAGGAGCGCTCTAAGATCGATAAGGAAAATGCCGCGATCCAGGCTGAACAGGAGCGAGAGGCGGAGATTGAAAGGCAATTGGCAGAGAAAAATTCGTTATTGTCTCAAAGGAGTGTTTTCTATAATTTTGATAGTTCGTTGATTCAGCCAGAGTACCGCCCTATCGTGCAAGCACATGGAGACTTCTTATCGAGAAACCCGCAGGTTAGAATAAGGATTGAGGGGAATTGTGATGACCGGGGTAGTCGAGAATATAATCTAGCGCTTGGGCAAAGTCGGGCTGAACAATTAAAGCAAGCGCTGATCTTGGAAGGGGCTAGTCCGGATCAGATTGATGTGATGAGTTACGGCGCGGAGCGGCCCTCATTTTTTGGCATAAATGAGGAAAGCCGGGCGAAAAATAGACGGAGTGATCTTGTTTATATTGATGAAAGCTAGACCGCTATTTTGATGAGATATGTTGTATGACCCAAACTGATGATTCAAATGGTTAGGAGTCAATTGCGGGCATTTTTTTGGATCTTTATTTTCACAGCATTGAGCGTATCCTTCGCCCCTTTAACACTTGGGCAGGAGAGGATAGAGCAAGCCATATCGGAACCGAAAGCAGACGTGACTGATTTTTATCAGCGTCAAAAAATGGACGAAGAGATTCGGTCACTTAGAGGTGAGTTGGATCTTGTTAAGAGAAGGCTTGTTGATTTAGAGAAGGTTCAACAACTGGTTCGTGACCTGATGCAAAAGGTGTCTCGAATCGAGGCTCAAATCCGCGTTGGTGATGGATCAGCATCTTTAGCTTCAGTCACTGATGGCCTCAAAATAGACCTCGATCTGGTTGCGTCCAAAGTGGACTCATTGGATGTTGATATTCGAAAAAGCTTAGAGGCGTTGGCAGGCGATCTGTCTGGGGAACCTGTTAGCCTCATTCAACCTGAGCGAAGTGCAGTGCGTAAGGCGACATCCTCTGAGAATCCGCCAGCCTTAGCAGATGAAAAAAAGGATGTTAAATCCTTTTATAGCTATGCCAAAAATGCCTATGACAACAAACGTTATGACGAAGCCATTGAGTTATTCGGTTTGCTTAATAATGCCTTTCCCGAGAATCAATATTCTCAAAGTGGTATGTATTGGACCGCGATGGCCTTAAAGGATAGTGATTACCGGAGTGAGGAAGCGTTGAGCATACTGAAGTCGCTATTGCCGCGTCTTCAGAAGACTCATAACAAGCGGTGTGAAGTGGCATTAGAGGCAGCATTAATAAGTTTGGAGAGGAAGCAATGTAAGGTTGCAAAGAAATTTTTAACTGATGCAAGTGTCGATTATTGCAACAAAAAGTTGCATTCCTCGAAATGGTTAAAAGTTCAGACGCGTCTTCAAGAAGTTAACAGGCGTTGTGATTAATGAATTCTGATTCACCTAATGCAGTTGTTTTGGTGTCTGGTGGCTTAGATTCCGCTACGGTTTTTGCTTACGCTCAATCGAAGGGCTATCGATGCTATGCCTTGTCGATGGATTATGGTCAGAGACACGTTTCAGAGTTAAAATTCGCCCGACGCATGTGCGCTAAGCTTGGGGCTGTTGAGCATAAAATCATCAAGATAGATTTATCGGAATTGGGTGGCTCGTCGCTTACAGACCATGATCAGAGTATCCCAACTGGAGATACGGAGGGGATCCCATCCACGTACGTACCTGCTCGCAACACCATCATGTTGTCGGTAGCACTTGGTTGGGCTGAAGTCTTAGATTCAAGGGATATTTTTATAGGAGCTAATGCGATTGATTACTCAGGCTACCCAGACTGTCGTCCAGAGTATATCGAGACTTTTGAGACGCTCGCAAATCGCGCGACAAAAGCGGGTGTTGAAGGGGCGACGTTTAAGATTCACGCTCCGCTAATTGATATGAAGAAAGCTGACATCATTCACTTAGGGTGCAAACTTGGGATTGATTATTCCCAGACCATTTCGTGTTATCAGGCAACGTTTTCCGGGGCGGCGTGCGGTATTTGTGACTCTTGTCGTATTCGAAAGCAAGGTTTTTTAGAGGCGGGTGTTAACGATCCAACGGTATACCTTTAGTCCTCGGTTTCGTTGGGATTTTCAATCCTTGATAAGTAAGGTTGACCAACAGGTCCATAAGCCGCTAAAATGCTGGGCTTTTGTGTGGGCGGTTAGCTCAGCTGGTAGAGCAGTGGACTTTTAATCCATTGGTCGCGAGTTCGAATCTCGCACCGCCTACCACTAAGACAAAAAAAGCACTTACGTGAGTAGGTGCTTTTTTTTTGCCCATTCTAAAAGATTGGGCTGAAAGAGCCTGTATATTATGAAAATTATGAAACCTGCTAAATTGCATTACTTCAAAGGTCGTGGGAGAGCGGAAACGACAAGATGGATGCTGGCGATCAACAACATCGACTTCATTAATATATCCCTCGAAGACTATAATGATTTCGACAATCTAAAGACCTCAGGGAAACTGCCGTTCAATCAGCTTCCTCTGCTCGAACTTGATGATCTAAAACTGTCGCAAAGCAACGCGATGATTTCCTTCTTAGCTCGACGAGGTGATCTCTACGGCAAAACAAATGAGGATGCTGTGAGGTGTGACATGCTGGTGGGGGCGGTTGGTGATTTCAACGTTCCAGCTATGCAGTTTGCTTTCAAAGCCGATAAAGATGAAGCATCCAGAGACCTTGAAAATTCTTTAAAAAAGTTTGGGAAGCATTTTGAGTCTATTCTGACCCAAAATAAGGGAAAATATCTAGTTGGACAGAAACTGAGTATAGCTGACATTATTATGGGAGAGTCACTAACTTCTTTTATTGAGTTCTTACCAAACTGTCTCGATGATTATCCTCATTTAAAGTTGCTACAAGAGACGGTTGTTTCTGAACACAATATAAAAGAGTACTTGAATTCAGGTAATCGATGGCGACTACCTGATGAACAATATGTCATTGATATTGCTAGAGTTTTGTGCCGCCCACTTCCTTCACATATGTCCGAACCCAACAGGTTTGTTAAAGGCTAAATGTTATGCGTGATATGACATGCTATCTTGCCAAGATTAAAATAGGATGGTGAGCAGTTTGTGGAGCTAGGATTCAGAAGAGTTTATTACACGGTATGTTACACATCGCTAAATATGCCTAAAGACAAACCCAAAGGCGAGAATGTTTTCCATTGATTTAAAAAAAGGCACTTACTCCGGTAAGTGCCTTTTTTTGTCTTCGCATAACGCCACTGGAAGCAGCCAGTTTGTTAGGTATTGTCAATGCAAATCATTGCGGCGTAAAGGCATATCTAGACTGAAGGATTCTAGAACTTATCGGTAGGTTTAGGACTTGAGCACGGACAGTCGTATAATAGTGTCAAGTATCGTGATAAAAATAAAATTACGAACTTGCCGCGAGATGTGATTTTTTTATAAAGGTTTGACGGAGGGGAAACATGTTTATTAGAAGAATACTGGTCACTGCAGTGGCCGGAGTGAGTTTATTTTTGTCAGGTTGTAATCAACCTCAGGAAACCATCAAAATTGGTTGGATAGACCCTCTGTCAGGTGCTTTCGCGAACGTGGGTGAAAATGGACTTAGATCGCTAGAGTTGGTTGTGGAACAAATTAATGAGCGTGGTGGCGTACTTGGTGGATCAAAATTCGAAGTTGTCGCGCTCGATGGAAAAGCTAACCCCCAAGATTCATTAATCGCACTAAGGAAGTTGGCGGACCAGAAAGTTAAATACGTATTCCAGGCTAATTCTTCGGCTGTAGCAGGTGCGCTCACCGAAGCGATCGCTAAACATAACAAGCGGAATCCTGATTCAGCCATGATTTTTATGAATTACGGTGCGGTGGATCCAGCTTTAACGAATGAGCGATGCAATTTTTGGCACTTTAGATTCGATGCTGACATTGATATGAAAATGTTGGCGCTAAGTGACGCAATCGCCGCTGATTTATCAATTAAGAAAGTTTATCTAATCAATCAGGATTATTCTTTCGGTCACGCGGTGTCCAAGGTTGGTAAATCGATGCTCGCCCAAAAACGTCCGGATATTGAGATTGTCGGGGATGATTTGCATCCGCTTGGGAAAGTTAAAGATTTTTCACCTTATATTGCAAAAATTCGAGCTTCTGGAGCTGATTCGATCATCACTGCGAATTGGGGCGCTGATTTAGCGCTTTTAATCAAGGCAGCAAACGACTCTGGCGCAGATGTTGACTTTTACACTTATTATGCGGGTATTGCTGGCGGCCCTACTGCTATCGGTTTGGCTGGTGTCGACCGGGTAAAGCAGGTCGGACATTGGCACGTTAATGTGGGCGGAGAAGTATCAGACGAAACAGTAGAGGCTTACCGAAGTCGATATCCAGAATATCATGATGACTTGTTCTTTTTAACGCTCAAGTACGGTATGGAGCTCTTGGCTCAATCGATTGACGAAGTTGGATCAACAGACGCATTGAGCGTAGCGAGAACGCTAGAGCAACAAGGTCGTTATAAATCGGTGACGGGAGATGTGTGGATTAGAGAGGATAATCATCAATTGATGCAGCCTTTGTACGTGTCTACATTCAAAAAATTGGGTGAAGAAGGTGTGAAATACGAGGTTGAACGCACCGGAACCGGGCCTAGAACCGATTATATGGTTGCTGCTGAAGATACCGTGCTTCCGACTACCTGCGACATGGTGCGCCCTTAGAGAATTTGTTTTCTGGCATAGCCACTCACTGCAAAGTGGTTATGCTTTATTTCTCAGCTTAGTTAAGCCGGATATTTAAGATTTTAGTCTTGTTATCCGGGTAACTTCATCTAACGATCTTACATTTCTTATCACTCTTGCAAGATGGATTCGATTTGTCACTAAGATAGACAGATTGATTTCAGCGTAATTTGCGCTATCGTTCTGCTCGAAGTTGCCCGTTTCGATATTCGCGTTGGCAGCCGAAACTTTCGTGGCAATCTTACCTAACAAACCTTTGCCGTTTTGAGCAAGGACACAAATTTTTACCAGAAACGATTTAGATGAATCGGGGTCCCATTCCACATCGATCCATTTGTGTGGGTCGTTATGGGCTCTTCGTGAGATCGGACAGTCATGAGTATGTATATTCAACCCATGGCCCTTCTTGAGGTAGCCGATAATTGGATCACCAGGTATCGGATGGCAACATTTAGCGAACTGTAACGCCATTCCTTCAGTCCCGTGAATGACTAAGCTAGTCTTTTGTGCATTTGTTTGGGTTTCTGCGTTGTCATCAAGAGCTAACAAGTGACGGGCTACGACGATTGCGAGTTGTTTTCCTAAACCAATTTCAGAAAGAATTTCATTTTTAGTTTTTCCGGTATATTCTTTTGCCAGTCGATCCCAGTGCTCACGCGCAATGGTGTCCGGCTCCATTTTCAGGTCATTTAAAGCCTGCTTCAGCAAGCGCGCACCTAGCAGAGCCGATTCCTCGTGTTGCTGACTTTTTACTGAGTGGCGTATTTGCGACCGGGCTTTGCTAGTTACGATAAATCTAAGCCAATGAGGGTTGGCCGTAGCCTGCTTGGATGTGATGATTTCCACGCGGTCACCGCTTCTAAGTTCGGTATTTAAAGGTGCCGGTTCATGATTGACTTTAGCGGCCAGAGTTGAATTACCAACATCGGTATGAACAGCATAAGCGAAGTCAATCGTTGTTGCCCCTCGTGGAAGTGAAATAATTTTCCCCTTGGGAGTGAAGACAAATACTTCATCCGGGAATAAATCTAATTTAAGGTGCTCTAAAAATTCAGCAGCATTACCCGGTTCAGATTGAAGCTGAAGTAAATTCTGCATCCATTGATGAGTTCGTGTTTGTAGTTCACTCAAGGAAGTGTCGTCAGTCTCTTTATAGAGCCAGTGGGAGGCGACTCCAGATTCGGCTATTTGATCCATATTTGTTGTTCTGATTTGGACCTCAATAGGCGTTCCTACAGGACTTAACAATGTGCTGTGTAGGCTTTGGTATCCATTCGCCTTCGGGATGGCGATATAGTCTTTAAACTTACCGGGTACAGGTTTGTACCGTTGGTGAAGAATGCCGAGTGCCACATAGCAAGACGGTATATCTTTTACAACGACGCGAAAGCCATAAATATCAAAAACTTCTGCGAACGATAAAGTTTTTGTAGTCATTTTTCGGTAAATACTATGAATTGCTTTTTCGCGACCGGATACTATCGCCTCAAATTTATGATCCTTGAGGCAATCTTGTAAAGAGCCAAGCACGTTTTTAATCAGTTCTTTACGGTTTCCTCGTGCTCTCTTAACAGCTTTAGAGAGAACTTTATAGCGATTGGGATAAAGGTGGGACAGGGATAATTCCTGAAGCTCTCGGTACACATCATTCAATCCCAACCGGTTCGCGATAGGCGCATAAATTTCTAACGTCTCTTTAGCAATTCGTCTTCGCTTTTGCGGCTGCATCGCCGTTAGGGTTCGCATATTGTGCAATCGATCTGCGAGTTTGATAAGCATGACTCGCACATCCTTCGCCATGGCAAGCAACATTTTTCTGAAGTTTTCAGCTTGCTCGTGTTTCTGTGATTCAAAACTGATCTTATCAAGTTTAGAAACGCCATCGACTAAGTCCGCTACAACCTCACCGTATTTTTGACCAATTTCTGATTTTGTTATGTGCGTATCTTCCACCACATCATGTAGTAGCGCAGCGATCAATGCGGGGGCATCAAGATTCCAGCTTGTAAGTATTTGCGATACCGCAACAGGATGCGACACATAAGGCTCTCCTGTTTTTCGAAATTGCCCTTGGTGAGCTTTTCGACTGTACTGATATGCTTCCTCGAGTAGACTTAATTCACCGGGCTTCAAATAGACGGCGGCTTGTTCAAACAAGGGGGACGCCAGATCTACTTCAACGGGATGCGGCACTTCTCGGGAATCAAGCGTCATAACGTTATATGCCGAGGCTGTCTATTTTTTCGATATTGTTCCCATAGCTATCAAAACAAATATATTTTATTTATTTTCGAGTACTTCTATGCCGACTTTGGCACCAGCAATTTCCCTAAGTGCTATAACGGTTGGCTTGTCGTTATTTTCGTCAACCAAGGCGGTATTTCCAATGGAAATTTGTCTCGCTCTATAACTAGCCGCTAATGTTAATTCAAAGCGGTTAGGAATGAATTCCAAACAATCGTCAACCGTGATGCGAGCCATACTTTATTATCCTTTGATGTGGTTTTTTACAATTTCTTTGCTTTTCGACGTCGAATTCCTCAATTCAGCCGACCTTATGATCGCCTCTAGATCGGATAGCGCGTCCTCATACATTTCGTTGATGATAACATATTGGTATTCTGAGACATGCGCTATTTCACTAGTAGCTGCGTCAAGTCTTCGCTCAATGACAGATGCGGAGTCGGTGTTTCTTTTCTCGAGCCGGGCTCTCAAAACAGCCATAGACGGCGGCAAGATAAATATCGAGATACTGTTCGGGTAGTGCGTGCGAACAACTTGTGCACCCTGAAAATCTATTTCGAGAATTAAATCGTGATTTTTATTAAGTTCACTTTCAACTAATAATTTGCTGGTTCCGTACCAGTTCCCGTGAACATGAGCATGCTCTAAAAACTCTTTTTTATCTAAGCGTTTTTTGAAATCAGCTTCATCGGTAAAAATGTACTGTTCTCCATTTTTTTCTCCTTCACGAGGCTTCCTAGTTGTTACCGATACCGATTTTTTAATTGAGTCATAGTTGGCAATTAAGCCATCAATTAAGGAAGACTTCCCTGCTCCTGAGGGCGCTGAAATAATAAAAATATTTGACATGGATCTATTCGATATTTTGAACTTGCTCTCGTATTTGTTCAATAGTTACTTTTAGGTCCATAGCGATATTTGTTGTGCCAATATTAGTGGATTTTGACCCGAGTGTGTTAGCTTCGCGATTTAGTTCTTGCATGAGGAAATCGAGTTTTTTTCCTTGCGGCCCGTTGGAGCTCAAAATCGATAAAACTGAGGAAATGTGTGCTTCGAGTCTTTGTATTTCTTCTTCGATATCAACTTTTGTTGAGTGCATAACCATTTCTTGTGCAATTCTGTCTTCAGAGATTTCAGCATCTAGTTGGCTGATACGCGCTATTAGTTTTTTCTCATAAGATGAAATGATGGTTGGTATCAGCGGCTTAATTGATTGGACTAAATTGTTGATATTTTGAATTTTTTCTTGAATGATTTGCTGTAATTTTTGCCCTTCCTCTTTTCGAGCTAAGTTTAGTTGTTGGCTGGCCTCGACCAGAGCCCCTTGCGAAGCGCTAAATATAGTTTTGAGATCGGTCGTGTCTTGTTGTATTGCTCCTGGCCAGCGTAAGATATCATTGACAGCTAATTTAGCTGCCTTTGGGTATTGCGATATGATCTCTTGCTCTAGTGAGAATAAATTATTTAAAACTTCGGTTGAT